>JBOHDU010000574.1:0-11789 GCA_050700615.1 Nocardioidaceae bacterium | reverse complement strand
CACCAGCACGACACAGAGAACGGCAAGTCCGAGCGCGGCGCAGGGCAGGAGTGCCCAGCTCTTGCGCAGCGGCATCTCGGTGTCGGCGCGAGCGGCGTGGGCGAGGTTGTGGATCCGCTGCTCGGCGTACTGGAGGTACTCGCCACCTTGCTGCTCCTCGCGGGCGGTCAGCAGCTTGGGGGCCTCGCCCATCGGGTCGCTTCGCATCGACATCGGCCCACCGAGGTGGAATCCGAAAACGCCGCCGGGGCTCGTCTTGTCCCGGTCCTTGCGCAGCGACGACTTCACGCTCCTGCGGGCGGACTTCGTCAAGCCCAGGCCGTGGACCACGCGGCCGTCCTTGGTGGCGACTTGGAGCGTCTGGCTCAGCCGGACGTTGCCCAGCAGCCCCCAGGGCACGAAGACGTCGCGCAGCATGTTGGTCATCACCAGGCCGGACTTGTGTGCAGCCACCCGGGGTCGGACGAGAATGACCCAGGACGTAAGCCCGAACGCCAGCGCCAGGAGAAGCAGTCCACGGGCGCGCGCGAAGTCGTCCTGGACCAGCACGACAACGATCGTTATGGCCGCTATCGCCACCACCATCAGGCCGAGGTAGCGACCGGCCGGCGGAGCGAACTTCTCCTGCAACGGGCCAGGCAGGGCTGCTGCCTTCTTTTCCACGCCCCCACTCTAGTTGTCGGGCGGGAAACCACCCTCAGGCCGCGACCGCGTCGTTGACATACCGCAACCAACCGGTGACCAAGCTTCACTCGCGGTCAG
Source organism: Nocardioidaceae bacterium (assembly GCA_050700615.1). GTDB lineage: Bacteria > Actinomycetota > Actinomycetes > Propionibacteriales > Nocardioidaceae > JBOHDU01. Next base: position 11,027 of record JBOHDU010000574.1, on the reverse strand, counting down.
CCCGGGAGTGCGACATCCCCCTAGACTTTGACATGTGACGACAACTGCCCCCGCCGTGATGGCCCCGGATGGGGAGCTGCTCGAGCACATCGCCTCCTCGCCGGCGGCACTTCGGCGCTTCCTTCATGGGCTCCCCGGCGTCGACCAGGTCGGCTGCGAGGCGCGAACGGCGATGCTGGCTACCCGCTCGATCAAGACCACCGCGAAGGCCTGGGCCATCGACCTGGCCATCTCGATGGTCGACCTGACGACGCTCGAGGGCCAAGACACGCCCGGAAAGGTGCGCGCGCTGTGCTCGAAGGCACAGCGTCCCGATCCGTCGGCGCCTGACTGTCCGCCGGTTGCGGCGATCTGCGTCTATCCCGACCTCGTCGCGACTGCCCGCAAGGCGCTCGGTGACTCGGGTGTGCGGGTGGCGGCCGTGGCCACGGCCTTCCCGTCGGGTCGCGCGTCTCTTGAGGTCAAGCTCCAGGACACACGCGACGCCGTCGCCGCCGGTGCCGATGAGGTCGACATGGTCATCGACCGTGGGGCCTTCCTCGCCGGCGCCTACCAGCTCGTCTTCGACGAGATCGTGGCCACCAAGCAGGCCTGCCTGCGAGCCGACGGGACCGGCGCCCAGCTCAAGGTCATCCTGGAAACTGGCGAGCTGGTCACCTACGACAACGTGCGGCGGGCGTCGTGGCTGAGCATGCTCGCCGGCGCCGACTTCATCAAGACCAGCACCGGCAAGGTACAACCCGCGGCCACGCTGCCGGTCACCCTCGTCATGCTCGAGGCGGTGCGTGACTTCCGCGCAGCGACCGGAACGATGGTGGGGGTCAAGGCCGCCGGCGGCATCAGTACGTCGAAGGACGCCATCCGCTATCTCGTCATGGTCAACGAGACCGCCGGTGACGACTGGCTCAACCCCGACTGGTTCCGCTTCGGCGCATCCCGGCTGCTCAACGACCTGTTGATGCAGCGGACCACATTGGCCACCGGCCGGTACTCCGGCCCCGATTACTTCACGCTGGACTGAGGCGGCATGGCAGACAAGACACAGGGCGGCCGGTTCGAGTACGCCGCGGCGCCGGAGTCACGCGCGATCGTCGACCTGCGGTCGTCGTACGGCCTCTTCATCAACGGGGAGTTCGTCGACGGCACTGGTCATTCGTTCAAGTCCGTCAGCCCGGCTACCGAGGAGGTGCTCGCGGAGGTCTCCGAAGCGAGTGTCGCCGACGTCGACCGGGCGGTCAGGGCGGCCCGGCATGCCTACTCCCGCACCTGGTCCAAGATGTCGGGCGCCGAGCGGGCCAAGTACCTCTACCGGATCGCTCGGATCGTGCAGGAGCGCTCGCGCGAGCTCGCCGTGCTCGAGTCGCTCGACAACGGCAAGCCGATCCGGGAGTCGCGCGACGTCGACGTCCCGCTCGTGGCGGCGTACTTCTTCTACTACGCCGGTTGGGCAGACAAGCTCGAGCATGCCGGCTTCGGCCCCGACCCCCAGCCACTCGGCGTCGCCGGTCAGGTGATCCCGTGGAACTTCCCCCTGCTCATGCTGGCCTGGAAGATCGCGCCTGCGCTCGCCTGCGGCAACACGGTCGTGCTGAAGCCTGCGGAGACCACCCCGCTCACCGCTCTGCTGTTCGCGGAGATCTGCCAGCAGGCCGGGCTCCCCCCCGGCGTGGTCAACATCGTCACTGGCGCCGGCGAGACCGGTCGGGCCCTCGTCAACCACCCCGACGTGGACAAGGTGGCCTTCACTGGCTCCACCGAGGTCGGGAGGTCGATCGCGAAGTCGGTGGCGGGCACCAACAAGAGGATCACGCTCGAGCTCGGCGGCAAGGCCGCCAACATCCTCTTCGACGACGCCCCGATCGACCAGGCCGTCGAGGGCATCATCAACGGCATCTTCTTCAACCAGGGCCATGTCTGCTGTGCCGGCTCACGGCTGCTGGTCCAGGAGAGCGTCTACGACGACGTGCTCGACCGGCTGAAGCGACGGATGGCCACGCTGCGGGTCGGCGACCCACTCGACAAGAACACCGACATCGGCGCCATCAACTCCTCGGCGCAGCTGGCCAAGATCCGCGAGCTCTCCGAGATCGGCGAGATCGAAGGCGCCGAGCGCTGGTCACCCCCGTGCAAGCTTCCCGATCGCGGGTACTGGTTCGCGCCGACGATCTTCACCGGCGTGAGCCAGGCGCACCGTATCGCCAGGGAGGAGATCTTCGGTCCGGTGCTCTCGGTGATCACGTTCCGCACGCCCGCCGAGGCGATCCAGAAGGCAAACAACACCCCGTACGGGCTGTCGGCCGGGGTGTGGACCGACAAGGGGTCTCGGATCCTCTGGGCGGCCGACCGGCTGCAGGCCGGCGTGGTCTGGGCCAACACGTTCAACAAGTTCGACCCGAGCAGCCCGTTCGGCGGCTACAAGGAGTCGGGCTACGGTCGCGAGGGCGGTCGCCACGGTCTGGAGGCCTACCTGCGATGACTCGCCTCGATGTCCGCAAGACCTACAAGCTCGCCATCGGCGGGGCCTTCCCCCGGTCGGAGTCCGGCCGTTCCTACGTCGTCACCGACGCGGCCGGCAGGTTCTTGGCCAACGCCGCATACGCGTCGCGCAAGGACGCTCGCGACGCAGTGCAAGCCGCACGCAAGGCCTTCCCAGGCTGGTCGGCGCGCACTCCCTACAACCGTGGGCAGATCGTCTATCGGGTGGCCGAGGTGCTCGAGGGCAGGCACGACCAGTTCGTAGCGGACGTGCAGCGCTCGGAGGGGCTGACGAAACGGCAGGCGGCCAGCTGTGTCGACCTCAGCGTCGATCGGCTCGTCTGGTACGCCGGCTGGGCGGACAAGATCGCCCAGGTCGTCGGCAACACCAACCCGGTGGCCGCACCGTACTTCAACTTCTCGGTGCCGCAGCCGACCGGCGTGGTCGCGGTGCTCGCGCCACAACGGTCGTCCCTTCTGGGGCTCGTCAGCGTGCTGGCGCCGGTGATCGTCACCGGAAACACGTGTGTGGTAGCAGCGTCATACCGCCGGCCGCTACCGGCAATCACCCTCGCCGAGGTGCTCGCCACGTCCGACGTGCCGGGTGGGGTGGTCAACACGCTCACCGGGCAGGTGGCGGACACGGCACCCTGGCTTGCGTCGCACATGGATGTCAACGCGATCGACCTGACCGGTGCGGCCGGAGACCTCGAGCAAGCCCGACAGCTCGAGCAGGCCGCGGCCGACAACCTCAAACGCGTCAGGCGGGCCCCCTCGGATGAGCCGGACTGGACGATCCCGCAGGACCTGGATCGGCTGACCGGCTTCCTCGAGACCAAGACCGTCTGGCACCCGATCGGGTTGTAGACCCTGGGGGATGAGTGAACGGTAGCCGGTCCCACGGTGACGAACGACGTAGCCGACCCGCATTCGTCGTGGCCGGACCGCACGCCCTTGTCGGACGCCGACGGACGACTGCTGCTGGTCTTCACGAAGTCCGAGAGCGTCGGCTCGCAGACGCCCTGGGTCGACGGTGTCTGGCGTCCGACCGGCATTTCCCCCGACGAAGCGGTGAGGACAGCCCTGGACGCGTTCGCCGGCTGGCTGCTCTCCACCTCCGACCCCGACCTGGTCGCGGGGCTCATGGCGGCCGGCAGCATCGAGCGGCGGCACGCGCACGCGATGAGCCACGACCTCGCGGTGATCCCCCCTCGACCGCTGGATCCCGGGGTCGAGCTGAAGCCCCTCACGCCCGATCTGATCGGAGAACAGGCTGACCGGCTGGCCGACCTCTACCGGCTCGCCTACCCCGGCCACCATCCCGACGCCTTCTACGGAGACCGGGCAGCTGCGCTCGACCACCTGCACCAGATCGCAGCCGGCCACGTACTGGGACCGCTCCTACCCGAGTCCCGAGCAGCGCTCCTCCGCGCGACGATGGTTGGGGCCTGCTTCGTGGTCGACCGTGGCGGCGCGCCGCCTGACGGCGGCCCCTGGATCCTCGACGTCTTCCGCGACCCGCAGCTCCGGGTGCCGGGCATCGGCTCGGCTCTGCTGGTGGCGGTGCTCGCCGCCGCCCGCGGGCATGACCGCCCGGGGATCTCACTGGCCGTGAGCGACGCCAACAACCGCGCCCGCCGCCTCTACACCAGGCTCGGCTTCACCGACCACGGCCCGAGCTGGACGCTCAGGCTCCCGGCGGCTCCCGGCCCGCTCAGCCGGGATCTCAGTGCGGGATCGTCAACGCGGCGTAGCCCGGTTTGATCACCCGCTCGATCAGGTCGAGCCGCTCGTCGAAGGGCAGGAACGCGCTCTTCATCGCGTTGACGGTGAACCAGCGCAGATCGTCCAGTTGGTAGCCGAACGCCTCCGAGACCAGCTGCATCTCGCGGCTGGCCGTCGTACCACTCATCAGCCGGTTGTCGGTGTTGACGGTGACGCGGAACCGCATCTTCGTCAGCAGACCCAGGGGATGCTCGGAGATCGAGGCAGCGGCCCCCGTCTGCAGGTTGGACGACGGACACATCTCGAGCGGCACCCGGCGGTCCCGCACGTACGACGAGAGCCGCCCCAGATGGGCGCGACCATTCTCCACGGTGATGTCGTCGACGATGCGCACCCCGTGCCCGAGCCGCTCGGCTCCGCACCACTGGAGCGCCTCCCAGATCGAAGGCAGGCCGAAGCCCTCGCCCGCATGGATCGTGAAGTGGAAGTTCTGCCGCTGGAGGTACTCGAACGCATTGAGGTGACGGGTCGGCGGGAAGCCGGCCTCGGCGCCCGCTATGTCGAAACCGCAGACGCCGCGGTCCCGGTGCCGGACGGCCAGCTCGGCGATCTCACGAGAGTTGGCCGTGTGCCGCATGGCGGTGATGATCTGGCGGACGACGATCGGCCGACCGCGGACTGCCGCATCTGCCATGCCTTGGTCGAAGCCGGACTGCACGGCGTCGACCACCTCGTCGAGGGAAAGGCTTGCCTCCAGATGCTGCTCAGGCGCGTAGCGGACCTCGGCGTAGACGACGCCGTCGTCGGCCAGGTCAGCGGCGCACTCAACGGCCACCCTGCTGAGGTCCTCGGCCCGCTGCATCACCGCAACCGTGTGGTCGAACGTCTCCAGGTAGCGCACCAGGTTCCCCGAGTTGGCCGCCTCGATGAACCACCTGTCGAGCTCCTCCGGCGTGCTCGCGGGCAGCGGGTGCCCGACGGCGTCGGCGATCTCGACGATCGTCTCGGGGCGCACGCCGCCGTCGAGGTGATCGTGCAAGATGGCCTTGGGCGCGCGAACATAACGGGCGTCGATGGCAGAGTGCATGCGGCCATCCTTTCACTGACGAGGGCTCGACGTGGCGGCGGAGAGTTGGGCTGCGGGTTCGGCGCGTCCCACGGCGAGCTGTCCGCAACGGGTCACCGGATAGGTTGATCTCGAGGGTCTCCGCACCTGGCTCGAAGTTCCCCCCACATGGAAGGGCACGCATGAACCCCACCGACCAGCGGGTCGCGATCGTGACCGGTGCCGCCCGCGGTATCGGTGCCGCGGTCGCCAACCGGCTGAGCTCCGACGGCTTCGCGACTGCGGTGCTCGACCTCGACGAAGCCGTCTGTGCGGACACCGTTGGTCAGATCGTGTCGGCGGGCGGACGCGCGCTTGCCGTCGGCGTCGACGTCGGCGACGAGAAGGCGGTCGACGCTGCCGTCGCCCGAGTGGCCGATGAGCTCGGGCCACCGGTCGTACTCGTCAACAATGCCGGCATCACGCGCGACAACCTGCTCTTCAGGATGACTGCCGACGACTGGGACTCGGTGATGAGGGTCCACTTGAGGGGCGCCTTCTTGATGAGCCGGGCGACGCAGGCCCACATGACCAAGGCCGGTTGGGGGCGGATCGTCAACCTGTCCAGCACATCGGCGCTCGGCAACCGCGGTCAGGCCAACTACTCCGCTGCGAAGGCAGGCATGCAGGGGCTCACGAAGACGTTGGCGATCGAGCTGGGCAGGTTCGGTGTCACCGCCAACGCGGTGGCGCCGGGCTTCATCGTCACCGAGATGACCCGGATCACGGCGGAGCGGATCGGCGTCAGCTTCGAGGACTTCCAGGCTGCCCGCGCCAAGGAGACGCCGGTCCCCCGCGTCGGGCAGCCCGAGGACATTGCCCACGCGGTGTCGTTCTTCGTCAGCGACGCGGCGTCGTTCGTGTCAGGCCAGGTGCTGTACGTCGCTGGTGGCCCACGCGCATGACCGGCGGCCACCCGGCGGCCCCGACGCCACGCAGGTTCGGCGACGCCGGCGAGCTCTCGGCTGCCATCGGCCAGCATCTCGGTTACAGCGACTGGGTGCGCGTCGACCAGAAGCTGGTCGACACCTTCGCCGCCGCAACTGGTGACCATCAGTGGATCCACGTCGATCCGGCCAGAGCTGCGCACGGACCCTTCGGCTCGACGATCGCGCACGGATACCTGACCCTGTCGCTCGTGCCGGCGTTACTCGGATCGTTGGTGGAGTACACCGGATGGCCGGTGAAGATCAACTACGGGTCCAACAAGGTCCGCTTCGTGACTCCGGTGGTCGTGGGCAGCCGACTGCGCGCCGGTGCCGAGCTCCTCGACGTCAACCCGAGACCCGCCGGGATCCACGTGACAGTCCGGGTGACGGTGGAGATCGAGGAGCCCGACGGCGTGCTCGCTGCCAAGCCTGCGCTGGTCGCCGAGACGATCACGTTGCTCGTGAGCTGACCTCGGCTCCGCCCGTCTGGTGGTTCAGCCGACGCGGTCGAGGATGAGAGGCGGCCGGCCAACCATCGGCTGCCTGCCGCCCTCGGAAGGGTCGGGGGCGATCTCGTACCCGCCGACAAGGGCCTCTTCGGCTCGCGGAAACCGGTCTGCCTCGTCGGTGAGCAATGTCATCAGCGGCTCACCGGCGGTCAGCCGGTCCCCGGGCTTGGCGTGCATCAACACCCCGGCCCCGGCCTGGACCGGGTCTTCCTTGCGCGCGCGCCCGGCGCCCAGCCGCCACGCCGCCATGCCGACGGCGAAGGCATCGAGGCGAAGCAGCGTCCCCGAGGCCGGTGCGGTCACGATGTGGCTCTCGTTCGCCTGGGGGAGCTTGGCGTCGACGTCGCCGCCCTGCGCGGAGATCATCGCCCGCCAGACGTCCATCGCGGAGCCGTCGGCAAGCCTGTCGGCGGGGTCGACAGCGTCGTGTCCGGCAGCCGCCAGCATCTCCCGAGCCAGCGCCAAGGTCAGCTGCACGACGTCGTCGGGACCGCCGCCGGCCAGCACGTCGAGGGACTCGCGCACCTCGATGGCGTTGCCTGCGCTCAGCCCGAGCGGGGTCGACATGTCGGAGAGCAGGGCGACGGTGCGCACCCCGGCGTCGGCGCCCAGGGCGACCATGGTCGACGCCAGCTCGCGGGCCTGGTGCAGGTCCTTCATGAAGGCGCCCGACCCGACCTTGACGTCGAGCACCAAGGCCCGAGTCCCCTCCGCGATCTTCTTGCTCATGATCGACGAGGCGATCAACGGAATGGACTCGACGGTGCCGGTGACGTCGCGCAGCGCGTAGAGCTTCCGGTCGGCGGGGGCGAGGCTCGCACCCGCAGCGCAGATCACCGCCCCGACGCTCTCGAGCTGGGCCAGGATCTCAGCGTCAGAGAGGCTGGCGCGCCACCCCGGGATCGACTCCAGCTTGTCGAGGGTTCCCCCCGTGTGCCCGAGGCCGCGCCCGGACAGCTGCGGAACCGCGAGTCCGCACGCCGCGACGAGTGGCGCCAGCGGCAGCGTGATCTTGTCGCCCACGCCGCCGGTCGAGTGCTTGTCGGCCGTGGCCCGCCTCAGCCCGGTGAAGTCCATCCGCTCGCCGGTGCCGATCATCGCGCTGGTCCACCGGCTGATCTCGTGCCGGTTCATGCCGTTCAAGACGATGGCCATCGCGAGCGCCGACATCTGCTCGTCGGCCACGGCACCGCGCGTGTAGGCGTCGACCACCCAGTCGATCTGCCCATCGGACAGCTCTCCGTGGTCGCGCTTGGTCGTGATCACGCCGACCGCGTCGAACGCCTCCGCCACGGTGGTCTAACCGTCCTGGAGCTTCGCCGGCCCGAACGCGTCCGGCAGCAGTTCGGACATGCTGCGGACTCCGTCGGACATCAGGATCTGCAGGTCGGGCCCACCGTTCTCGTACAGCAGTTGGCGGCACCGCCCGCAGGGCATCAGCGGCAGGCCATGTCTGTCTACACACAGGACGGCCACCAACCGCCCGCCGCCGGTGGCGTGCAGCGATGAGACCAGGCCGCACTCCGCGCACAGTCCCAGGCCGTACGACGCGTTCTCGACGTTACAGCCGACGACCACGCGGCCGTCGTCGACAAGCCCGGCGACGCCGACCGGATAGTGCGAGTAGGGCGCGTAGGCCCGGCGCAGCACCTCCGTGGCGGCATCGGCGAGCCCGTCCCAGTCGACTTCACCCACGGCTCAACCCTTCACGTAAGGCTCGCCGTCGGCCGCCGGCGGGCGGACCCGGCCGACGAATCCGGCGACGGCGATGATCGTGAAGACGTAGGGAGTCATCCCGAGGAGGTCACTGGGAATCTTCTGCGTGAACGACAGCTGGTTCTGCAGGTTCCACAAGAAGCCGAAGAACAGCGACGCGATCGTGGCGCCGATGGGGTGCCAACGCCCCATGATCAGCGCCGCTAGGGCGATGAACCCGTTACCGCCGGTGACGCCGCGGTCGAAGGAGCCCGTCGAGCCGACGGTGAAGTAGGCGCCGCCGAGGCCGGCGAAGACGCCACCGAGCAGCACCGCCTGCCACCGCATCCGGTTGACCTTGATGCCGACCGTGTCGGCCGCCGTCGGGTGCTCACCGACGGCACGGACGCGCAGACCCCACCGGGTCTCGAACAGCAGGAACGTCACGAACGCGACCGAGACGTACATCAGGTAGACCAGCACGGTCTGGTCGAAGAGGCTCGACCCGATGATCGGGATGTCGGACAGCACCGGGATCGTGATGTTGCTCAGGATGGGCGGCGTGTTCAGCAGTTGGTTGGCGGAGTTCGTGTTGGGGATCTGGTCCAGCAGGAAGCCGGTGAGCCCGGTGGCCAGCAGCACCAGCACGACGCCCAAAACGACCTGGTTGACCCGATACCTGATCGCGAAGACGGCCAGCAGCGCGGCGACCAGTATGCCGGCCGCCACTCCCGCCAGCAGCCCGACCGTGGTGCTGGTCGTCATGCTGGCAAGCACCGCGGCGAAGAAGGCCGCCATGATGAACTGCGCCTCGATCGCGACGTTGATGACCGCAGCCCGCTCACACAGGCAGCCCGCCAGCGCCCCCAAGATCAGCGGCGTCGCGATCGCGAGCGTGCCCGGCAACGGGTTCGCCATCTTGACCTCGAACCCCCCCGCGGGCTGGTCGGAGTACGCCCAGACCAAGAAGCCGAGCGCGAACGCCACCCCCGCGATGACCAGTGCGAGCGAAGCCTTCCAGCCCTTCGGCAACCACCCCACCACCGCGAGCACGCCGACGCACAGCACCAGGGCCGCACAGACCCACACCGTCGGCTTCGAGGTGATGGTGTGCACGGGTGTGTTGGCGCTGGGCACGGGAACCAGGATGTAGTGGACGAACTTGGTGTGGATCGACAGCGCGAAGTAGGCCAGCAGCAGGAAGATCAGCCCTAGCACGATCCCGAGCTTGATCCGGCGGCGGATCCCTGCCGGATCGCGAACCTGCACCGCGGCCAGGCCCTTGTCGGCACGGGCAGTGTCGATGGCCGTCATGAGTTCCATCCCTTCGCCAGCACGGCGCCCTCGCCGCCTGCGGACTTCATCCGGAAGATCGCCTTGACGAGCATCGGGGCAGCCACGAACAAGACGATCAGAGCGGACAGGATCTCGGTGAGCGACAGCGATGTCCCGGCGACCGCCTGCATCTGGACACCCCCGGCGGACAGCGCCCCGAAGAGCAGCCCCGCAAGCACCGTGCCCAAGGGCGACGCGCGACCGAGCAGTGACACCGTGATGGCGTCGAAGCCGACGGTTCCGCCGAACGACGTGCTCAGCTGCACGTGGTCTCCGAGGACCTGCTCGATGCCGGCGAGCCCGGCTAACATCCCGGCGATGACCATCGCCAGCGTGTAGTTCATGGCAACGCTCATGCCAGCGGTGCGCGCGGCGTTGGCGTTGGCGCCCACCGCTCGCATCGAGAAGCCCAGCGTGGTGCGGTTGAGCAACCACCACACCAACCCGGCCGCGACGAACGCGAGCAGCACCCCTCCATGCAGGCCAAAGAAGCGCGGGAACGCCGCGTTGTTGTCGACGAGCGGGCTGATCCGGTTGGCGACGTTCTTCTGCTCGAACGGCCCGAGACTCAACAGCCAACTGAGCAGCAGCATCGCGGTGTAGTTGAGCATGATCGTGACGATGACCTCGTGGGCACCGGTTCGGGCCTTGAGGAGGCCCGCGATCCCACCCCAGATCGCACCCCCGATCAGACCCGCGATCACCGCTGCGATCAGGTGGATACCAACCGGCATGTGGTAGTGGAAGCCGACGAACCCGGCGAACGCTGCACCGATGATCAGCTGGCCTTGCGCCCCGATGTTGAACAAACCGGCCCGGAACGCCAGCGAGACCCCGAGACCTGCACAGATGAGTGGAGCCGCCTGGTCCAGGGTGTTGCTGATGGCAGTCCACGAGCCGACCGACCCCGTCAGCAGCGCCCAGTAGGAGTTGCCGACAGCGTTGCCGGCATTGCGCAAGGCGTCCCACGGGTAGCTGGTGAAGTAGCTCATCGAGTTGATCACGGAGGGAGTGCTGACGATGATCAGCACGGCTCCGATGACCAGGGCCAGGACGATCGAGGCCAGGGTCACCTTGACCGTCGGGAGCCACTCGTCGATGTCACCGATCGACCACCGATCCGGAGGTGGCTTCTCGGCTTGACCGAGCTGCTCCGACGCAGGCCCGCCGGCACTCCCTTCGACGGCTGTGTCGGCCGGTTCGTTGACCGGAGTCCGGTCGGGTTCGCGTCCCGTTCGGCCGGCGTCAGTCATC
>JBOHDU010000573.1:0-3066 GCA_050700615.1 Nocardioidaceae bacterium | reverse complement strand
TGTGCAAGCACTGCACGCACGCGGCCTGCCTCGACGTCTGCCCGACCGGCTCCCTTTTCCGCAGCGAGTTCGGCACCGTGGTGGTCCAGGAGGACATCTGCAACGGCTGCGGCTACTGCGTCGCGGCGTGTCCGTACGGCGTGATCGACCAGCGCAAGGAGGACGGTCGCGTCTTCAAGTGCACGATGTGCTATGACCGGCTCGCCGTCGGGGAGGAGCCGGCGTGCGCGAAGGCGTGCCCGACGAACTCCATCCAGTTCGGCGAGCTGAGCGAGTTGCGGCAACGCGCTGAACTGCGCGTGGCCGAGCTGCACGCCAAGGGCGTCGACGTGGCCAGGCTCTACGGCCAGGACCCCGAGGACGGAATCGGCGGCGACGGTGCGTTCTTCCTGCTCCTCGACGAGCCTGAGGTGTACGGCATGCCACCAGATCCGGTCGTGACCACGCGCGATGTCGCCTCGATGTGGCGGCATGTCGGAGTCGCTGCCTGCGCGGTCTTCGGCGCGGGCGTCGCCGCATTCGCGGGGAGGCGCCGATGAGGGAGCAACCGATGGTGCCGGCGCCGGAGTTCGAGTCGTACTACGGCCGGCCGGTGCTCAAGACACCCGTCTGGAAACAGCCCGACGTGCCGCTGTACCTGTTTCTGGGAGGGCTGGCCGGTGCATCCGCCGTCCTCGCCGAGGGCGCTGCCGCCTCCGATAGGCCGGCGCTGCGGAGGGTGGCTCGGGTGCTGGCCGCCGGCGGCTCGGGTCTCGGCACTCTCGCGCTGATCCACGACCTCGGACGACCCGAGCGCTTCTTGAACATGCTGCGCGTGTTCAAGCCCACGTCTCCACTGTCTGTCGGCTCCTGGATCTTGGCGCCGTTCGGGGGGCTTTCGGCCGCCGCCCTCGCTTCGGAGGCCACCGGGCTGCTGCCCAAGCTCGGCCGTGCGGCCGGCCTCGGTGCCGCCGCGCTGGGGCCAGCGCTGGCGACCTACACCGGCGCTCTGATCGCGAACACGGCGGTCCCGGCATGGCATGACGCCTACCGCGAGCTGCCCTTCATCTTCGCGGGCAGCGGCGCGACTGCGGCTGGTGGGCTGGCGATGCTAGCCACGCCGACCGAGCAAGCGGGTCCGGCGCGCCGGCTCGCCGTGCTCGGCGCTGGCATAGAGATCGTCGCAGCGGAGCGAGTGCTGCATCGGCTCGGCCTGGTGGGCGAGCCCTACCGTCAGGGGCGCCCAGGCACATTGATGAAGTCCGCGCGAAGTCTGACCGTCGTCGGCGCTGCGATCTCCCTACTGCTGGGGCGTCGGTCCCGGGCAGCCTCGATGCTCGCAGGTGCTGCCTACACGTCGGCTTCCGTGCTGACCCGTTTCGGCATCTTCCAGGCCGGGCTCGCGTCCGCGAAGGATCCGAAGTACACCGTCGTACCACAGCGGGAACGGCTCGCTTCGTCGCATTAGGCTGGCGGGGTGACCACGATCGAGTCGCCCGTGCGTCTGACCCAGTTCGCTGCCGGGGGAGGCTGCGCCTGCAAGGTCCCTGCGGGTGAGCTCGAGCAGCTGCTCGCCGGTCTTTCCGGCGACCGCGCGGGAGGCGACCTGCTGGTGGGCCTCGACACCGGCGACGACGCTGCGGTCGTTCGGATCGATGCGGGCCGGGCGATGATCGCCACGGTTGACTTCTTCACACCGGTCGTCGATGACGCGTACGACTGGGGCCGGATCGCTGCCGTGAACGCGCTGTCGGACGTCTATGCCATGGGCGGCGAGCCGGTCGTGGCGGTGAACCTGCTGGCCTGGCCACGGGACCGGGTGCCCTTCGAGCTTGCCGCGGAGGTGCTCCGCGGCGGTGCCGATGTCTGCCGCGACGCGGGCACCTACCTGGCCGGCGGCCACAGCATCGATGACAGAGAGCCGAAGTACGGCCTGGCGGTCACCGGGCTCGGCGACCCGGACCGGCTACTGCGCAACGACGCCGGCACCGCCGGTGTGCCGCTGACCCTGACGAAACCGCTCGGGCTCGGTGTGCTCAACAACCGACACAAGGCGACCGGGGAGCGCTTCGAGCAGGCAATCGATGCGATGACCACGCTGAACCGTGATGCCTCGCGCGCCGCGCTCGAAGCCGGTGTGGTGTGCGCCACGGACGTTACCGGGTTCGGGCTGCTCGGGCACCTCTTGAAGTTGCTCCGGGCAAGCGGGTTGTCCGCCGTCATCGACTCAGCCGCCGTCCCCTACCTGGAGGGTGCCCGTGAGTCGGGTGCGGCCGGCTACGTGCCCGGTGGATCGCGGCGAAACCTGGACTGGGTGCGGCCACATCTGCGCACCAATGTCAGCGACGACGAGCTGATCCTGCTGGCCGATGCGCAGACCTCGGGCGGGCTGCTCGTCGCCGGCGAGCTGCCGGGCCACCCGGTCATCGGCGAGCTGGTCGTCGGAGATTCTGCATCCGTCACGGTGCGCTGACTGTCGCCTATCCTGCGATCCGGAGTCACACCGACACACATGGCCACGTCAACCGCCGGACTAGCCGCCGCTCACCCGTCGTCTACGGGTTGCATGGTGCCGCCCTCAAGTCCGACACTGTGCCCGTGTCCGACGCCGACGCTGGCTCTGGTTGGGAATGGGATCCGTCGTTGTATTCGGGCAGCGCTTCCTACTACGTGCGTGGGCGGGTTCCGTACCCGGCGGCACTGGTCGAAGGGCTGGTAGACGCGCTCAGTCTCGATGGCATCGGCCGGCTGCTGGACATCGGCTGTGGACCGGGTTCGCTCACCCTGCCCTTGGCTGCACACTTCGAGCAGGTCGTCGCTGTGGATGCCGACGAGCAGATGCTGGTCGAGGGCGAACGCCAGGCGGCCGCAGCCGGGATCGGGAACGTCGAGTGGAGGCACGCCAGAGCCGAGGAGCTGACGCCGTCCCTCGGCCGCTTCCGGGTGGCGACGATGGCCCAGTCCTTCCACTGGATGGACCGCACGCGAGTGGCTCGCCTCCTGCGCGAGCTGCTGACCGATGACGGTGCCCTCGCGGATGTGCATGCCACCACCAACCAGGGAGTCGAGGGAAATGCTCAGCTACCG
>JBOHDU010000572.1:0-7531 GCA_050700615.1 Nocardioidaceae bacterium | reverse complement strand
GTGGGCGTACGCCGAGTGGAGCGCCCTGACCAGCCTGTGGAGTGCCGGCCTCGCGGTCCCCTACCCCGTCCAGATCGACGGCACCGAGATCCTGATGGAGTTCATCGAGGTGGACGGAGTCGCCGCCCCGCGTCTGGCCCAACTGAAGCCCGATCGCGCCACTTTGCTCGGCTACTTCGAGCAGATGCGGGAGGCAATGTAGCTGCTGGCCCGCCGTGGCCTCGCCCATGGCGACCTGTCGGCGTACAACATCTTGGCTCAAGGCGATCGGCTGGTGATCATCGACCTTCCCCAGGTGATCGACATCGTCGGCAACCCCGCAGGGACAGACTTCCTGCTGCGCGACTGCAGGAACATCTGCGACTGGTTCAACCGGCGCGGACTCGACGTCGACCCAGATGAGCTGCTTGCCCACCTCGTGGCGCAGGCCTGGTGACCACGGGCGCGGCCACACTCACCAACCACGTGTCCCCTCCCTACGTCTAGTCTCGGCACGTGCGGAAGCGAGCCGGCAGCAACGTAGAGGTCGAGTCCCTCGAGCAGTTCGACGCGCTGGTTACCGGTGGGGCAAAGCACATGCACGGCTGGGTGCTGCAGAACCTCGACTTGACCGGGCGGAGCGAACAGCTCCTGGCGTTGGACCCGTCGGGGGCCCTGCTGCTCGGCTGCACCATCGACCCACGGGTGGGCCCCTACCTGCGACTGCACCGAGCACTCATCTTCCCGAACATCCCGCGGGTGCCGTTCGACCCCTACCGGTCTCAGCTCTACACCCCGGAGGAGCTCTACGACGGGCTGGGCGAGCACGGCTACGACAAGACCCCGGACGCCAAGATCTACGCATGGTCGCGATACCGCGACGGCGACATCACCTACCCCCTCGCCCGGGCACTCCACGACCACTCCATCGACACCGCACTCTCCGAGGAGCTCGCCGACAAGCGTGCGGTGGGCGTGATGGGCGGGCATGCGCTCGACCGCGACGACGCCGGCTACCTCGAGGCGGTGCGGCTCGGCCGGGCACTGACGCTGTCCGGCCACTACGTCGCTACCGGTGGTGGCCCTGGCGCGATGGAGGCGGCGAACCTCGGTGCGTACCTGTCGGACCAACCCGCTGACGTGCTCGAGGCGGCCATCGGCGAGCTGTCGCGTGCCCCGAGTTTTCACACGTCGATAGGCCGGTGGGCGTCGGTGGGGCTCGACGTCAGACGGAAGTGGCCGGCCGGTCAGCCGTCGTTGGGAATCCCGACCTGGTTCTACGGCCACGAGCCGCCGAATCCGTTCGCGAACAAGATCGCGAAGTACTTCCAGAACTCGCTTCGCGAGGACACCCTGTTGCGTCACTGCACGGGCGGCATCGTGTTCCTGCCGGGTGCGGGCGGCACCGTCCAGGAGATCTTCCAGGACACCTGCGAGAACTACTACGCCGATCCAGCCACGATCGCGCCGATGGTGCTGGTCGGCACGGAGTACTGGGGGCGGACCGTGCCGGCCTGGCCACTGCTTCGAACCTTGGCGGCTGGTCGGCCGATGGAACGGGCCGTCCATCTGGTGGACTCGGTCGACGAGGCGATCGACGTGATCGCCCAGCCCTGCTGAGATCGACGGCCCAGAGGGCACGGTTACTCGGCGTCGGACCGCAGATGGGTGTCCGGTGCCGCGTAGTAGCGTGTTTGCGTCGGATGTTGAGCATCGCCGCCCGGGTATAACGCGAGTAGCTTCCAGCCCAGGCTGTCGAACAGCCGCACGGCGCTCCGGCTGGCAGCGTCAACAACGGCGACCGGAAGCCGCCCCTGCCGGCGTATCTCGGTCGCGGCGATGCCGATCATCGTCGTGCCAATGCCCTGACGGCGCATCTCGGGGCTGACGAGCAGCATGTCCACAGCGGCCAGATCGGCGGGTTCGCGACCTGTCACCTCACGCCATCGCACCGCATCCACGGCGGGCCGTGACACCGAGGTGACGCTGACATGGGCGACCACACGTGCCGCCGGTTTGACCACCCATGCTGCCTGCACCTGCTGCGACTCCAGCCAATCTCGCGGAGACTCGGGGAAGTCGACCTGGTAGGCCCGGTCTTCGTCGTGGACGAGGAACAGCAGCCGCACACAGCCTTGCAGGTCGGTCTGCTGTCGCTTCCGCGGACGCAGTCCGGGCGTCAACCGTGGTGGGCTCGCCGCCGCGGCGGGGTTGGCGGCGCAGGCTGCCGGGCCACCGGGTAGCTGGTGCCGGTGACGGGACACCCAGCGGTAGGTCGGCCAGGCCAGCGCCCGGACCGGACCGGTCGACAGCAGCCGCCCGACCACCGCCCAGGGGCGGCTACTCGATCGCATCAAGGCGGCGATCGCGTCCGGGCCCTCAGCATGGACGGGGCCGTCGACCCACTGCACGGCGTGGCTCGCCTGGTCGACGCTCAGGCGCAGGTCGCGTAGGTCCTGCTGCTGCCACGGCACGATCGACGCCGAGGTCGGCACCAGGCGCTGCAATACTCGCGCGCTGGACGTGCAGAAGGCGCACTGGCCGTCGTAGAGGAAGGTGGCGTTCGCACGCCCATCGACAGGTCGGGTCACCAGCCTATTGTGCTGTGATCTCGCCGGTCCGGCCATCACGAGACGGGTCCAGTCTCAGCCGGGCGCGGCCGCGAGCTGGCCGCAGGCACCGTCAATCTCGCGCCCCCGCGTGTCACGCACCGTGGTGGGCACACCCTTGGCCTCGAGTCGCCGCACGAACTCTCGCTCGTCGTCGGGATCCGAGGCCGTCCACTTCGAGCCAGGCGTCGGGTTGAGTGGGATCAGGTTCACGTGCACCCAGCCCCAGTCGCCGTAGGACCTCAGCAGGTCACCGAGCAGGTCGGCCCGCCAGGCCTGGTCGTTGATCTGCCGGATCAGCGCGTACTCGATCGAGACCCGGCGCTTGGTCACGCGCGCGTAGTCGCAGGCGGCCCCCACCGCCTCGTGGACGTTCCACCGGGTGTTGATCGGCACCAACTCGTCGCGTAGCGCATCGTCGGGCGCATGCAGCGACAGCGCGAGCGTGACCGGCAATCCCTCCTGGGCCAACTGGCGCATCCGCGGCACCAGACCGACGGTCGAGACCGTGACACCGCGCGCCGACATGCCCAGACCGTCGGGTGGCGGCTCGGTGAGTCGGTGGATGGCGCCGATCAGAGCCCGGTAGTTCGCCATCGGCTCGCCCATGCCCATGAAGACGACGTTGGAAACCCGCCCTGGCCCGCCGGCGACCTCACCTCGCGCCAACGACCGCGCGCCCCAGACCACCTGCTCGACGATCTCAGCAGCACTCATGTTTCGCTGCAGCCCGCCTTGACCCGTGGCGCAGAAGGGGCAGGCCATGCCGCATCCGGCCTGGGACGACACACACATCGTGACGCGGCCCGGGTAGCGCATGAGCACGCTCTCGACGAGGGCGCCGTCGTGCAGCCGCCACAGCATCTTCATGGTGTTGCCCCGATCGGCCTCGAGCGTGCGGATCGGCGAGAGAAGCCTGGGCAGCAACGCCTCAGCCAGCCGGCTCCGCAGGTCGAGAGGCAGGTCGGTCATCTGGTCCGGATCGTCGACCAGCCGGGCGAAGTAGTGATGCGAGACCTGCTTGGCGCGAAACCCTGGGAGTCCCGCGCTCTCAACGACGGCTCGCCGCTCGGCAGCGTTCAGGTCCGCGAGGTGGCGGGGCGGCTTCTTGGCCCGGCGCGGCTCATCGAACACGAGGGGTAGCGGTGTCACCGACGCCGCCGGACGAGTCTCGCTCATGACCGGTCAAGTCTCTCACGCCGCCCGGACTGGCGAGCGCTGGGCAACTACGGTTGGGGCGTGCCCGACAAGCCCATCACCAGCCCGGCCAACCCTCGGGTCAAGCAGCTCCTCGCCTTGCGCAAGCGGCGTACGCGAGACGCTGAGGGAGTCACGGTGGTCGAGGGCCGCGAGGAGATCTGGCTCGCCCTGCGGGCAGGCGTCATACCACGCTCGGTGTACGTGTGCCCCGACCTCGCCCAGGGCGATACAGATCCTGACCTGGCCGAGCTTGTCGGGGCCACCGCGGGCGAGATCGTGACGCTCGGGAGGGCGGCCTTCGAGAAGGCCTCGTACCGCCAGTCCCCCGACGGCTTTCTCGCCGTCGTGCCGAGTCCGGGCCGCCGCCTGGACCAGCTCGCGCTCGGTCCGCGCCCGCTGGTGCTGGTCGGCGAAGGGGTCGAGAAGCCAGGCAATCTTGGCGCCATGGTTCGCACGGCGGAGGCAGCAGGACTGGACGCCGTCGTCGCCGCCTCCCCGGTCGCCGACTGGGGCAACCCGAACCTGATCCGGGCCAGCAAGGGCACGGTCTTCGCGATCCCGGTAGCTGCGGCTCCCGCCGACACGGTGGCCGACTGGCTGGCCGACCAAGGCATCGGCATCGTCGTTGCGACGCCCGAGACAGACGTGCTGGTGACCGATCTCGACCTCACCGGGCCGATCGCGGTCGTCGTCGGAGCCGAGCACGAGGGGGTGAGCGGTCTCTGGCTGGAGCGCCCACATCTCGCTGCCAGACTGCCGATGTTCGGCCGGGTCAACTCGCTGAACGTGGCAACGTCGGCCGCGATCGTGATCTACGAGGCGGTGCGCCAGCGGGCCTGACACTGAAGCCGTCGACCCGGCGCTTCGGGCACGACCGCTCAGCCCGGGTGCGCTTCGGTACGGCACCTGCGGCCGGGCACGCTGCCGGCGAGAAAGTGTCTTGTTGGATGACAGCGGCAGGGATATAATTTGAGCAAACGTTCAAATTGTTTGGGAGTCTCTCATGCTCAGCGCCGCCTTGCTCGCCGCCGCAATCGTGAGTGAGGTCACGGCGACGATCTCGCTGAAGCAGTCCGACGGGCTCACCCGGCTCGTCCCCTCGCTGATCGTGCTGGCCGGCTACCTGATCTCGTTCTACCTGATGGCCATGATCTTGGTGCGCGGGATGAACCTTGGCGTCGTCTACGCAGTCTGGTCGGCCGCGGGGGTGTCGCTGATCGCGGCGATCGACTACCTGTGGTTCGACCAGAGGCTGTCCACCGTTCAGGTGGCGGGCCTGTTCCTCGTGGTCCTCGGGGTAGCCGCACTCGAGCTTGGTGGCCCGACATCGTGAGCGCTGTTGTGCTCGACGGGCGGCGGGCCCGCGGCGACCGCACCAAGCGGGCCCTGCTCGAGGCGACCCTCGACGTGGTGGCCCGAGACGGGGTCGGCGCGGTGACCCATCGGAGCGTGACCCGGCGGGCTGGCGTGCCTGCCACGTCGGCCGCCTACCACTACCCATCGATCCGCGACCTGCTCGAGGCCGCCTTGCTGTGGGCCGACCAGCAGAACCGCGAGGCACTGGTCGCCATTGCTGAAGCCGCCGAGCCGATCAGTGCGCTCGCCCGCTGGCTAGTCGAGGACTACGGCCAGGACCGGTCACGCTGCCTGGCCGAGTACGAGCTGTATCTCCACGCGGCTCGGGTCAGTGCGCTGCGCCCGGCCGCCATGCAGTGGGTGGCAGACCTGGCGACGTTCCTCGGTCGCTGGACGACCAGCGAGCTCGCGATCCGGCTCACCTGCGCCTACGTCGACGGCATGCTCATCGAAGCGCACGTCAGCGGAAGCTGGCCGAGCGCTGCCGACGTAGAAGTGTCCCTGCGGATGCTGCTCGCCGTCGACGCCTAGACTCGCCCGTCGACTACCGGCTGACCGTTCAGCGGCGCCGGCCCGTCGGTGCAGTCTGCGAAGATGACGCGGTGAGCGCAGCCGACGTCCCTGCCCTGCGTGGCGGCCGGCGCCGCGCTAGCTCAGCAGTGCTGGTGCTGCACGGTGGGCGCGAGCAGAGCCGTGATCGAGCCGCGCAGCTGCACCCGGCGTACCTGCGGATGGTCGACCTCTACCTGGGTCTGCGTCGCCAGTCGGTCGACTGCGCGGTCTACCTGCTGCTGCACCGGCTCCGGGGTTGGAACGAGAGCGAGAGGCCAGACCCCGTGCTCGACGCCCGATGGGCACTTGAGCAGATCCGGCTACGGCACGGAGACATTCCGGTGGCCCTGCTCGGGCACTCGATGGGCGGGCGTACGGCGTTCGCGGTCGCCGACGACCCCCAGGTCGCCGGCGTCTGCGCGCTCGCGCCCTGGCTCCCGGACGGAGAGCCCCTGATCACGACGCGACCTGACCAGAAGTTCGTGATCGCCCACGGCACCGCAGACACCGTCACGTCGGCCACCCTGAGCCATGAGTACGCGGACCGGCTCCGGCGAAACGGGGCGAGTATCGCGTGGTATGGGCTTTCCGGAGCCCGGCACGCGTTGCTCCAAAGGCCGCGGCTGTGGCACCTGTTCGCCGTCTCGACCACGCTAGGTATCAGCGGAGAGACCGCTCTGCCGGGTGATGTGGAGAAGGCACTGATGGACGAGAGTCCCGATCTCGCCTGGCGTCGGCTCAACGCCTTCGCCAGTCGCCATGACTGACCGACTCGGCCCGGTCCGGTCCGCGCTGGGATGACATCTGTCACGGGGAAGTCGTGACGCTTTTCGTGGTAGGACAGACGGCAGGCCAGCCACCATGTCGGTATGGACCAACTGCGCAACACCGCTGCCACCAACGGCGGTACCACTGGCACGCCGGGCATCCGGCTCAAGGGCCTGGCGAAGTCCTTCGGCCCAGTGCTCGCCGTCACCGACGTGAGCATCGACATCGCGCCGGGTGAGACCGTCGCCGTTCTCGGGCCCAACGGAGCCGGCAAGTCCACCACGATCGACATGTTGCTCGGGCTCACTCGGCCGGATGCAGGATCGGTGAGCCTGTTCGGGATGACCCCCGCGAAGGCCATCGCCGAGGGTGCGATCGGCGCCATGCTGCAGTCCGGCAGCCTCATCCACGACCTGTCCGTGCGCGAGCTCCTGGACATGCTGGCCTCCCTCTACAAGAACCCGCTGCCCGTCGACGAGGTACTCGAGAGGGCCACCATCACCGAGCTCGCCGACCGTCGTACGCAGAGGCTCTCCGGGGGCGAGTCCCAGCGCGTCCGGTTCGCCGCGGCACTCGTCAGCAACCCGCGGCTGATCGTGCTCGACGAACCGACCGTAGCCATGGACGTCGAGAGCCGGCGCACGTTCTGGGCAGCTATGCGGGTGTTCGCGCAGGCGGGCAAGACCGTGCTCTTCGCGACGCACTACCTCGAGGAGGCAGACGCGTTCGCCGACCGCATCGTGCTGATGGCGCAGGGCCGGGTCGTCGCCGACGGGCCGACCACCGAGATCAAGGCGCGCGTAGGCGGTCGGGTGATCCGGTGCACGCTGGCGGGAGTCCCGACGGGGGATCTGCGACAGCTTGCCGGTGTGACCGAGGCCGACGTCAAGGGCGACACCGTGACGTTGTCCTGCCGGGACTCCGACGCCGCGATCCGCGCGTTGATCACCGGTCACCCGACGGCACGCGACTTCGAGATCAGCGGTGCTGGCCTCGAAGAAGCATTCCTCCAGCTGACCTCGAGCCACAGCGACAACGAAGGGGCGCTCGCATGACGAGTCTGACGT
>JBOHDU010000571.1:0-8172 GCA_050700615.1 Nocardioidaceae bacterium | reverse complement strand
GCGTTATGCGGGCCGGGAGGCTCGAGCAGATTGCCGGGCCGGAGGCTCTCTACACGTCTCCCAGCACCGAGTTCGTGGCGGAGTTCGTCGGCTTGACCAACCGGCTTGCGGCGGTCGTTGCCGGCGGGCGGGCGCAGGTGTCGGGCACCAGCCTGCCCATGCTCGAAGGCTCGCTGCAGGAGGGGGCAGGTACGGCGCTCGTGCGACCAGAGTCCGTGTCGATCACGCCCGACCCGGCGGGCACGAGCACCGTCGTCACGTCCAGCTTCTTGGGGGCCATCTCCCGGGTCCAGGTCACGACGGAGAGCGGCGTCACGCTCGTTGCGCAGGTGCCGCGCACCAGCGTGCCGGGGCTGGTGCCCGGGGACCGGGTGGCGGTCACGATCGACCCGGCACCGGTGCTCGTCGTCGCGGACTGACCACAGGTGCGGGAGACTGCTCGCATGCGGCAGCTCTCATCTCTCGACGCGCAGTTCCTGCACGCCGAGAACTCCACCACGGTCGGGCACGTAGGCAGCCTGATCCTGCTCGATCCCTCGACCGTGCCCGGCGGTCAGCTCGCGCTGGACGGCATCCGTGCGGTGCTGGAGGCACGGCTACACCTCGCACCGCCGTTGCGGCAGCGGCTCGTCTTCGTGCCGCTGGCGCTCGGTCGGCCGTACTGGGTCGACGACCCGGACTTCGACATCGAGTTCCACCTGCGGGAGGTCGGCCTGCCCGGCCCCGGTGATCAGCGGCAGCTCGCCGAGCAGGTCGCGCGTATCCACGCCCGCCCGCTGGATCGCACAAGACCGCTCTGGGAGATGTACCTGGTGCACAACCTGGAGGCCGGGCGACAGGCGCTGTACACCAAGGTCCATCACGCCGCTATCGACGGGGTCTCAGGTGCGGAGATCCTGGCGACGGTCATGGACGCGACGATCGAGCCACGAGTCGAGCTGCCACCAGAAGAACCGTGGAGTCCGTCCTCGCTTCCCGGTTTCCCTGCCCTGCTGGGTCGTGGCATCGCCTCGTTGGCGACTCAGCCGCTCGACGTGATCCGCACGTTGCCGCGCGCGCTTCCGCACCTGACAGACCTGCCGGGAGCGTCGCTGCTCCCCGGTTCGATGCTGGTGAGCGACCTGGCCGACTCCCTCGTGCGCGTGGCGAGCGGCGGTGCCCAGGGCCGGACCGTGGGTCGGCGCACGATCTCGACGCCGAAGACGCCGCTCAACGCGCAGATCACCGCACATCGACGGTTCGCCTTCGGATCCCTTCCGCTCGCCGATGTCAAGACGGTCAAGAATGCGTTCCTGATGACGGTCAACGACGTCGTCATGGCACTGTGTACGACGGTGCTGCGGCGGTGGCTGCTCGATCATGACGGCCTGCCCGACATCCCGATCGTGGTGGCCGTGCCCGTGTCGGTTCGAAGCGACGACCAGCTCGGCGACAACGGCAACCTGATCTCGATGATGCTTGCGGAGCTTCCCACCCACATCGCCGACCCGGCCGAGCGGCTAGCCGCGGTTCAGGTGGCGATGGCGGTCGCGAAGGAGCAGTTTGAGGCGGTGCCCGCCTCGATCCTGCAGGATGTCGCCCGCGCGATCCCCACCGCACTCAACGGCTTGGCGGCACGCGCGGCATTCCAGATGGTAACCATGGGGGCACTGCCATTCAACCTCTTCATCTCCAACGTTCCCGGACCTCAGCTCCCGCTCTACATCGCGGGTGCCGGCGTCCTGGGCGTCTATCCGGTTTCGGCGATCACCGACCTGACGGGCGCGCTCAACATCACGGTCTTCTCCTACGACGGGTCGCTCGACTTCGGGTTGATCGCCTGTCGTGAGCTGGTGCCGGACGTGTGGAACCTGATGGACTATCTGCGCGAGGCGCTCGACGAGCTCCTGGAGCTGGGCGACGACGGATGACGCTCGGGTCCGAGCCCTCCCGACGTCGAGGCCGCACAGCGGCTGCTCAGGGGTTGGACGTGGCGCGCGCGCGGCGCCGTGCCTCCCCCTGCAAGAAGCCGGCAACGCCGAGGATGATGAGGCCGTCGAGTGCATGGAGCCCACCCCAGAAGGCCGTGGTTTCTCCGGCCGCGGCCAGCGCCGACTGGGCACCGGCGGTAAGGACTGCGAGCAGTAGCGAGACCAGCATCGTGCGACTACTCACATGGGCGACCAGCGCCAGGATGAGAAGGACCAGAGACAAGACTCCCAGGGCATCGCCGAGAGCCCGATGCGGGTCGAGGGAGCCGGCATTCTGGATCTTGTGCCCCTGAAGATCGAAGACTCCGAGTCCCGCCAGGAAGAACTGGACGAGGCACGCGACAAGGAACAACATCAAGCCCCACATGAACACCTTGTCGACTGTCGCCCGGCCGCCGGTGAGCGTGGTCGGCGATCGAGGGTCCCCTCGGTCCGCTGTGTTGCTGGTCATGGTGCGCCCCTTCCGGCTGTCGTGGGGCCCCTCCCTGTTCCTGGTGACAGGGCAGGTCGCTAACCCCGGTCGCTCAGACGCTACTCGAACGCCACTTCTCGGCGGTCGACCGGCGTGCGTACGACAACCTGGGGCGACAGCACATCGGGCGCGCAGGTCGGCGAAGGACTAAGGTCGGCAGCGCGTCTGGATCCACCTGTCCAGCGGCCGGGATCCACCTCGCACCGCGTTTCGCGTCGCGGCGCTCCCGCCCGTCTCGACACCCTGCGGCCCGGCGGGTGACAGACGGGACACGACATGATCCGCAGAGCGACTGCCCTCGCGACTGCACTGGTGCTGGCCGGCAGCTTGACCGCTGCAGTCGACGCCGCACCGAGGCCGGCCTACACCAGCACCACCCAACACATCGCGTTCACCAAGTGGAGCAGTACCTCGGCGTTCGCCAGCGGCACGCTCCAGGGCACCAGCCCGGGAAACGACCGGCTGTCTATCGCCAGCCCCATCGGCACCCAGGACCACACCGATCCGTTCGGTGACGGGACCGCGAAGGCCTACGACTACGCGCGGTGGATCTCCCCGGTGGTGGACCCCGGGTTCAACCTCGACGAGCTGGTCGCGTCCTGGAACGCCAAGACGCCGCCCGGCACCTGGATCGAGGTCGACATGCGCGGCACGACCGACACAGGGGTCGAGTCCAAGTGGTACATCATGGGCCGCTGGGACGAGAACGACCCCAACGCGGGTGGCGCGATCTTCCGTACGTCGGTGCCGCGGCAGGGCGACCAGTACGGCTACGTGTCGGTCGACACGTTCTTCGCACTTAGCGGTCACAGCCTGTCCAACTGGCAGCTGCGGGTGACGTTGAACCGCCTGCACGGGACGCAGGCGACCCCCACCGTGTCGTTGGCGGGCGCCTTCGCATCGAACCTCGACATCCCCAACAAGGTCCCGGCCAGCCCGCTTGGCGGCGCGGAGGGCATCACGCTCGACGTCCCGACGTACTCCCAGATGATTCACGAGGGGCAGTACCCGCAGTGGGACGGCGGGGGCGAGGCATGGTGCAGTCCGACCTCGACCTCGATGGTGGTGGCCTACTGGGGTCGCGGTCCGACCCCGCAGGACTACTCCTGGGTCGACCCGAGCTACGCCGACCCATGGGTCGACTACGCGGCTCGCAACACCTACGACTACTCCTACGCCGGCGCGGGTAACTGGCCGTTCAACGCGGCGTACGCCGGCCGATACGGGCTCCAGGGCTATGTCACCCAGCTGCGGTCGCTGACCGAGGCCGAGCAGTTCATCAAGGCGGGCATCCCCCTGGTGGTGTCGGTGGCGTTCAAGTCCGGCCAGCTCAAGGGGGCCGGTTACAGCACGTCCGGCCACCTGATGGTGATCGTCGGATTCGACAAGAACGGCAACGTGGTCGTCAACGACCCGGCCGCGCACCTGAGCGGCGGTGACGACCAGGTCCGGTTCACCTACAACCGCGAGCAGTTCGAGAACGTCTGGATCACCCAGTCCGGTGGCGTCGCCTACATCATCCATCCCTCCGACGTCAGCACGCCGCCACCGCCTCCCGAAGCCAACTGGTGACGGTGGCCCGGGAACGGCGCCGTGCCGTGCCGTGCGGCGGCTCGGCGGGTTGCTTGGGCGTTCGCGTGTCCGGCATCAGGCTGACCTGACCACACGTGCGGTGGCGACGCGCTCGAGTCAGCGGGGTTGGGTTGTTTCGGAGCGGGCGGCCGTGCGAATGATACCGTCGGCGAACTCACCCCAGAGCGCCCGAGGCAGGTCGTGGCCCATCCCCGGCACGAGCATCAGCTCGGCGCCGGGCACGGCCACCGCCGTCGCCCGCCCACCGGACACGTGGACCAGCCGGTCGGACAGCCCGTGGATCACCAGGGTGGGGATCCGCAACTCGCGCAGTTTCAGTGTGCGGTCCGGCTGCGCCAGCACCGCCAGGGTCTGCCGAAGCGACCCAGACGCGCTGATGCCGCGATCGTAGGTCTCGCCCGCCCGTGCCTGGACCTCGTCCGAAGGGGTCCGGTAGCCGGGAGAGCCGATCTGCTCCCAGACCACAGCGGACCGCGCGATGTACGCATCCCGCCCGGTGGGAGGCTTGCCGAGGAAGTTGCGGAATAGCCTCGGGTCCTGCCAACCGACCGAGCGGCGCCCGGTCGTGGACATGATCGACACCAGGGAGCGGATCCGATCCTGATGTTCGACCGCCATCGTCTGCGCGATCATCCCGCCCATCGAGGCGCCCGCCACGTGCGCCGACCGCACGTCGAGGTGCGACATCAGTGCCAGCGCGTCGTCGGCAAGGTCGCTGATCGTGTACGGCGGGGTGCGTCCGAGGCCGGCGAAAGCCCGCACCACGTCGAGCCGTGTGCCACCGGCCCGATCGAGGATCGTCGAGCGCCCGACGTCGCGGTTGTCGAAGCGGACCACGAAGAATCCGGCCGACGCAAGCAGCCCGCACAGCTCGGTGTTCCACCAGTTGAGCGGGCCACTGAGGCCCATCACCAGCAGCAGAGCGGGGTCTGCACGATCACCGAACGTGTCGTAGCACAGGTCGATGCCGCTGGCGAGGTGCGCTACCTCCTCGGCCCGGCGGGTCATCGTCTGCTCCTGCTCGGCCCCCGGAGATCGGTGGTCAACCACGATCCGGCTCGGCCGAGGTGTAGCGGTTCAGCTTCTCGAACTTGTGCTCACTCGTGATCGACCGGATCGTGCCGCTTCGCGAGCGCATGACCAGGGAGTGCGTCGTGGCCCCGCCATGGGCGTAGCGGACACCCCGCAGCAACTCGCCGTCGGTGATTCCCGTGGCTACGAAGAAGCAGTCGTCGCCCACCACCAGATCGTCGGTCGACAACACCCGGTCGAGGTCGTGACCGGCGTCGACGGCGCGTTGCCGCTCCTCGTCATCTCGGGGCCACAGCCGCCCCTGGATGACGCCGCCGAGCGACTTCATCGCGCATGCGGCGATGATTCCCTCGGGCGTGCCCCCGATACCGAGCAAGAGATCGATGCCGGTCTCCGGGCGGGCCGCCATGATGGCTCCGGCGACGTCGCCGTCGGTGATGAACTTGATCCGCGCCCCGGTCGCGCGGATCTCTTCGGCGAGCCGAGCGTGCCTGGGCCGGTCGAGGATCACCACGGTGATGTCGTCGTTGCCGCTTCCCTTCGCCTTCGCCGTACGACGGATGTTCTCACCGACCGGGAGCCGGATGTCGACGACGTCGACCGCCTCGGGGCCGGTGGCGAGCTTCTCCATGTAGAAGACGGCGGACGGGTCGTACATCGAGCCGCGCGGGGACACCGCCATGACGGATACCGCGTTGTTCATCCCCTTCGCGGTCAGCGTCGTCCCGTCGATGGGGTCGACAGCCACGTCGCACAACGGGCCGGTGCCGTCGCCCACCCGCTCGCCGTTGTAGAGCATGGGCGCCTGGTCCTTCTCGCCCTCGCCGATGACCACGATGCCGTCCATCCCCACGGTGCCGATCAGTGCCCGCATCGCGTCGACCGCCACGCCGTCAGCACCGTTCTTATCGCCCCGCCCGACCCATCGGCCGGCGGCCAGGGAAGCGGCCTCGGTGACCCGGACCAGCTCCATCGCCAGGTTGCGGTCGGGAGCGTCGCTGGGGGTCTGGAACGCGGCACGGGCGCTCGATTCCTGCTGGTCGGACACGGAGGCTCCTCTACAGTCGCGGGTCGGACTCAACATTACTCAAGCCGTCGATCGCACCGGAGGCCTACGACGGGACCTCGGCCGCTTCGAATGCAGGCCGGGCGCACCGTACCGCCCGCCAGCCGCCGACGACGAGTCGGCAGCGACAATGTCTGGGTGAGCCAGGCCAAGAGCAGCTACCGGCGGAGCGCCAACGGGCTGATCGGTGCCCTGATCGCTGTGCTCCTCACGATCGCGTTCGTGTGGGGCCTTACCTGGTTCCAGCGCCGGTCCACTCCCAACCCGGCCGCAACCGTCTCGTACGCATCGAGCCTGCAGGTGGCGCGACAGCTTGCCGGGTTCCAGGTTCTGGCGCCGACGCCCAAGCCGACGTGGTGGAGGTGCACGAGCGTCGCCTACACCCCCGGCACCCACCACGACACCTCGTGGCACTTGGGCGGCCTGACCACCGACGGGCAGTACATCGGCTTGGAGCAGGGCATCGAGAGCCCCGGTGTCTTCATTCCCGCCAACACTGCTGCCAACCAGCCTCGGTCACCGGTCACTATCGACGGCGCCGAGTGGACCAGGTTGGCCTCAGGCCAGGGTGAGACGGCACTTGTTCATGAGCGGGGAAAGGTGACGACGATCGTCACCGGCACAGCGCCGCTCAGCCAGCTCGAGACCTTCGCCGCCGCCTTGAAGTAGCCGGCCCGGACGCTGGTGGGGAGGTTACGGCCGTCAACCTTCCTCCGCCTCCGCCGCGCTGGATGCCGGGCGTGACTCCATCGCCTCGTCGAGGCGGGCGCGCGCCCCGTCGAGCCAGCGTTGGCAGGTCGCGGCCAGTGCCTCGCCACGCTCCCACAGCGCGATCGACTCCTGCAGCGTTGCGCCGCCGGACTCCAGCTTCTCGACGACAGAGATCAGCTCGTCGCGAGCCTGCTCGTAGCTGAGCTCGGCGGCCCCTTCGGTTTGTTCACTCATCGGAGGAGTCCCGTCTTGCATCGGTCGACGTCTCGTCAACAGTGGCGAAGATGCGCCCGCGGGCGACAACGGCCAGCACGTGATCGCCGGGGGCGACGTTGCTGGGGGAGGTGACGACTCGTCCCGAGGGGTCCTGCAGTACCGCGTAGCCGCGCTCCAGCGTCGCCAGCGGTGACAATCCACGCACTCTCGCGAGGTGGTGACCGATGTCGTCGCTGGCGCGCAGCAGCCGGTGATCGACATTGCGGCGAGCTCGCTCGCGCAGGTCGGTCACCGTGTTCTCGAGCTGGTCGAACAGCCGGTGTGGTGCGGCGAGCGCGGGGCGGGAGCGCATCGCCGTGAGCCCTCGCTGCTCGCGGTCGACGAGGTGGTCGACCGCGGTCCGCACCCGATCGCGAGCCGATCTCACCCGGGCGGCCTCCTCTCGCACGTCGGGTACGACCCGCTTGGCCGCATCTGTCGGAGTGGAGACCCGCAGGTCGGCGACCAGGTCGAGCAGCGGCTGGTCCTCCTCGTGGCCGATCGCGCTTACCACCGGGGTCGAACATGCCGCGACGGCCCGCAGCAGGCCCTCGTCGGAGAACGGGAGTAGATCCTCGAGGGCGCCGCCGCCCCGGGCGATGATGACCACATCCACGTCCTTGTCGCGGTCAAGCGTTGCGAGCGCTTCGATCACCTGACGTGCCGCGTCCCGACCCTGCACTGCGGCGGGCTCGACGCGGAACCTGACCCCGGGCCACCGTCGGCGCGCGTTGTCGACGACGTCGCTCTGTGCGGCCGAGTCACGTCCGACGATGAGGCCGATGCAGGCGGGCAGGAAGGGGAGCCTGCGCTTGCGTGCCGGATCGAAGAGCCCCTCCGCCGCGAGTAGCTGGCGGCGTTGCTCGATCCGCGCCAGCAGCTCGCCCACGCCTACCGGACGGATCTCCTTCGCGGCCAGCGAGAGCGTCCCACGCGGGACGTAGTACTGGAATTTCGCGAACACGACGACCCGCGCGCCCTCGG
Organism: Nocardioidaceae bacterium; assembly: GCA_050700615.1. Lineage (GTDB taxonomy): Bacteria > Actinomycetota > Actinomycetes > Propionibacteriales > Nocardioidaceae > JBOHDU01. The sequence goes on along the minus strand of JBOHDU010000571.1, from coordinate 89 downwards.
TGACGGGGATCGGCATGCCGTCGAAAACTGAGCGGGCACACGTCACCTGCACCGATACCTCGGCGAGCGGGTCGCGGAGGGTCAAGAAG
>JBOHDU010000570.1:0-2640 GCA_050700615.1 Nocardioidaceae bacterium | reverse complement strand
CCCGCACACCGGTTGCCGCAAGCTCGGCCAGGGCGTCGCGGAGTTGCCGGTCGCCCAATGCCGTGCTCTCGGGGGTGAGGCTATGGATCAGGTAGAGGTCCGGTGGCCCTCCGATCGCCGACAGGGTCTCGGGCCATTGACGCTGGAAGCTTGCGAGCGAGTGGTCCTTCACCTCGTGGGTTCGTGCCTCCAGCCGCCAGCCGCCCACGTAGGTGTAACCCCACTTCGACCCGATGGTCAGCTCCGAGCGGCGTCCGGGGTGGAGCAGGAGCCAGTCGCCGAGAAACTCCTCGGCCAGCCCGTAGGAGCGGGCAGCATCGAAGTGACGGACACCTCGATCCCAGGCCAGGTCGAGCAGCCGATGGCACTGAGTGCGCAGGTCCTGGACCTCGCGGCCACCCGGGAAGTCGGTCTCGTGGCCGAGGTTGATATACGCCGGCCGCCCGATCGCCGCCAACCCCAGCCCGAGCCTGGTCATGGGTGCCCTCGCATTTTCTCGTCCCGCCACCAGACTGTCACCGCCGAAAACGGGCGGACTCGACGTGCACGGCGTGTCCAAATCGTGTTCGCGTCATAACTGGTGGTGACGACCATACTGTGATTGTCTGCGGTCGAAGGACAAGACGATACGAGCCCAGAGGACGGACGCCGTGACACGACGTACTACTGCTTTCAGCATCCTGGCGGTCACGGCGGTGACGATCTCTCTCGCCGCCTGCTCCCCGCCGCCCAACAACAACACCCCGAGCGGTGCCCAAGATACCGGCGGTCAGGGGCAGAGCTATCTGACCAAGCTCGTCAAGCAGGCCAAGGCCGAGGGCCAGCTCAACGTGATCGCGCTGCCGCCGACCTGGGCCAACTACGGCAACATCATCAAGGCGTTCTCCACCAAATACGGGATCCACGTCAACTCGGCACAGCCCGACGGTGCCAGCCAGGACGAGATCAACGCCGCGACCCAGCTCAAGGGCACCAGCCGGGCGCCCGACGTGTTCGACCTGGGACAGTCCGTCGCACTGGCGAACACGAGCATGTTCGCGCCCTACAAGGTGCAGACCTGGAACGACATCCCGGCGCAGTTCAAGGACCCCAACGGCAAGTGGGTCAACGACTACGGCGGCTACATGTCGGTCGGCTACGACAGTTCCAAGGTCCCTGCGGTCACGTCGCTCAGTGACCTGCTCAAGCCCTCCTACCGGGGCAAGGTCGCTCTGAACGGCGATCCCACTCAGGCTGGCGCCGCCTTCAGTGGCGTCATGATGGCTTCGGTCGCCAACGGTGGGTCGGCAAACAACATTGCACCGGGTGTCGAGTTCTTCAAGCGACTCAAGTCCGCCGGCAACTTCTTGCCGGTCGACCCGACGCCGGCGACGATCGAGTCGGGGCAGACCCCGGTCGTCATCGACTGGGACTACCTCAATGCGGCCGAGACCGCCAAGGTCCCGACGTGGAAGGTCATGGTCCCGAGCAATGCCCTCGTGGCCGGGTACTACTTCCAGGCGATCAACAAGGATGCTCCGCACCCCGCGGCCGCGCGGCTGTGGGAGGAGTTCCTGTACTCGAACCAGGGTCAGAACCTGTGGCTCCAAGGCGGCGCCAGGCCGGTGCGGGCCGACGCCATGGTCAAGGCGGGCACGATCAACCAGAAGGCGTATTCGGGGTTGCCTCCGGTCAAAGGCACGCCGGTGATCCCGACCAACGTGCAGACCGACAAGGCTGCGAAGTACCTCTCGCAGCACTGGAGCGAGGTCACGGGGTAGCTCCGGTGGTGCGCACACTTCGCAGGAACGGTGCGAGCGTCGGGCTCGTGCCGTTCTTGGCGTACGTCGGCATCTTCCTGCTGATTCCGACCGTCGTCGTCGTCGTGCATGCCTTCATCGAGGACGGGCGGTTCTCGACCGGAGCGTTCAACACGCTGTTCGGGGCCACCATGTTGCAGATCACCTACCACACGGTGCTGCTGGCGCTCGTGACCGCCTTGATCGGTGCGGTCGTCGGCGCGCTCGTGGCGTACGTCGTGTCGACCGGCAACCCCGACGGGCTGGTGCGTCGTCTGGTCACCAGCGCTTCCGGGGTGCTGGCGCAGTTCGGCGGCGTGATGCTGGCTTTCGCGTTCATTGCCAGCTTCGGCATCTCCGGCATCGTCACGCAATGGCTGGCGTCGTGGACCAACGGCGACATCAACCTGGGAGCCAGCAACTGGCTGTTCAGCCTGAAGGGCCTGATCCTCGTCTACACCTACTTCCAGATCCCGCTGATGGTGATCGTCTTCATGCCGGCGATTGACGGGATTCGGTCCCAGTGGCGTGAGGCAGCGGAGAACCTCGGCGCCTCGACCTGGCAATACTGGCGGCATGTCGGTGGCCCGCTGCTGTTCCCGTCCTTCCTCGGGTGCACGCTGCTGCTGTTCGCCAACGGCTTCTCGGCGTACGCCACCGCCGCGGCACTGGTGACCCAGGGGAACCCGATCCTGCCGCTCCAGATCCGCACCGCGTTGACCAGCGAGGTGGTGCTCGGGCACAAGAACCTCGGCTTTGCCATCGCGCTGGAGATGATCGTGATCGTTGCCGTCGTGATGACGCTCTACGCCGTGCTGCAGCGTCGTACCTCGAGGTGGCTGCGATGAGCACGGTCGCGGCA
>JBOHDU010000569.1:0-2870 GCA_050700615.1 Nocardioidaceae bacterium | reverse complement strand
GCTCCATGCAGGACGGTGCTCCCGGCTCCGCCGTCTCGAAAGAGGTCAGCAGCGGGCCGATCAGCTCGAAGCCGGCCAGACGCAGCTCCTGGTCCCCGCGCAGCCTCACGTCGGTGAAGTCGGGCGGCAGGAAGGGGTTGGCGAGTTGCGCGGCGACCACCGACGCCGGAACCACCTCACGTTCGCCACGCACGACACCCGCGGGCGACCGTGACAGCTCGACCACGGGGTCAGGCTCCAGGCCACCCGCGATCTGCATCTCGCGCATCAGCCTGCGAGCCGAGCCGCTGATCTCGACGTCCTCACCGAGCAAGGCGAACAGGGACGGCTCACGCGCGGCGGTCTGCGCGAGGACCGTCGCGATCGCATCGATTCGCTTCAACTTCGCAGCACGCTGGGTGGCGGAGGCCGACGCATCAGCCTTCAGGCGCGCACGCTCATCGCGTGCCAGCAGCGCGATGGCCTGGAACCTCGTCCGTTGGATCTGTCCCCGCTGCACTCCACGTTCGACCTCGCGCACCGCCCTGGCGAGGACAGGCAGGATCCCAGCGTTGTCACGCGGACGACGCTGGCCACGCTTTGCCGTTCCGGTGCTCCCGGAGCGACGCTGGCGCTGTGCCAACCGAATCCCCTCTGTTCCTTCCAGCGTGAACTGGTCGAGTCCCGTGACACTGTCGCGCGCCGCGGCGTCCGGCCGTTGCACGGCTCCCGAACGCAACGCGGTCTGCTGGTGCAGGAGCGACGCCTGCTGGCGACGCACCCGAGCACAGAGTCGGCGGGGCATTTCTCAGCGCAAACGCAGCGATCCGGCCAGAGCCGGAGCTTGTCGGGCAGGGAAGACGCCTTCCAACAAGCAGAACCCGATGCGTCAGGGCTACTTACTTGCTCCGATCCTACCCGCAGTCTTGGTCCGTCGACACCACAGTAGGCATCTCATCGCGGATCGGTGGCGACACCGGGCTCACCCAGCGCCCGAGTCGCGCGCTGGACGATGGCGCGGATGGCGCCGACGAGCTCGTCGGGCTCGAGCACCTCGAAGTCGCAGCCGAGGCTGAGGATGCGGGCGGCCATCATGGGCATCGAGTCTGCTTCGGTGCGTAGCAGCTGCCGGCCGCCGCCGAGCTCTTCGAGCGCAGCGCTTCGGGCGAGCCAACCCACGACCCGAGCGGACGGATCGCTGAGGACGACGCGCACCTCGCGGGTGGCGCGCAGGTCGCTGATCCGGCTCCGGACGAACGCCGCGGCGTCAGCTGCCGGGAGTTCACGTACCGGTGCGCGGGTCCCGACCGCGCACACTCGAGCCATTCGGTCGAGCCGGAACAGCCGCCAGTCGTCGCGATCGGTGTCCCATCCGACGAGGTACCAGCGACGACCCGAGGCGACCAGCTTGTGCGGCTCGAGGAGCCGCCTGGTCTGCTGGCCGTCGGCCGCTTCGTAGTCGAACCGGAGCCGCTCGCGGTTGGCGGCGGCCATGGCAATCACCGCGAGCAGGTCGGTGTCCACGCCGCTGGCCGGCCGGTCCCAACTGACCCGTTCGGTGGCCGCGGCCAGCGCGCGCACCCGGTGCCGGAGCCGAGAGGGCAGCACCTGCTGGAGCTTGGTCAGTGCGCGCACCGCGGGCTCGTCGATGCCGTCGACGGCCTGCACGGCCGCCGTACGCAGGCTGACCGCCACCGCCACGGCCTCGTCGGGGTCGAGCAGCAACGGTGGCATGACCGCTCCAGCGCCCAGCCGGTAGCCACCGACTACCCCCCGCGTGGCCTCCACCGGATACCCGAGCTCGCGCAGCCGGTCGACGTCTCGTCGGATCGTGCGCGCCGAGACGCGCAACCGCTCGGAGAGCTCGCTGCCGGTCCACTCCCGGGGTGTCTGGAGCAGCGAAAGCAAGGTGAGGAGCCGCCCGGAGGGTGAAGCCATGTCACCACGGTAACTCCATAACTAGGACATGATCTGACCTATTTGGGTTCTAGCGTGAGGAACCAGACATCGAAGCGACGAACGGAAGTGCACCTCATGAGCCAGACCACGATCGACCGGCTCGGCGACCCGGACGGCCGGACCGCACAATCGCAGCGCGCCTCCCAGCCGATCCGCCCCCCGACCGCAGGACCCGACCGGCGCAAGTGGCTGGCCCTGGCGGTCCTGATGGCGGCCAACTTCATGAACCTCGTTGACGTCACGATCGTCAACGTGGCGCTGCCGTCGATCCAGCGTGACCTGGGTGCGTCGTTCGGCGCGATCCAGTGGGTGACGGGGGGCTACGCACTCGCCTTCGCCGCCCTGCTTGTCACCGGCGGCCGCCTGGGCGACCTGCTTGGCCGGCGGCGGGTGTTCCTGCTCGGGCTCTCCGGCTTCACCATCGCCTCGGTGGCGTGCGGGCTGGCCACCGGGCCGGCATGGCTGGTCTCCGCCCGGCTCCTGCAGGGCGGCTGCGCGGCGATGATGGTGCCGCAGGTGCTGTCGATCATGAACGTCACGTTCAGCCCGGCCGAGCGCGGCAAGGTCTTCGGGATGTTGGGCGCAATCGTCGGCCTCGGCGCGGTATCCGGCCCGCTGCTGGGCGCGGTGCTGACCCAGGCGGACCTTTTCGGGTTGCAGTGGCGACCCATCTTCCTGGTCAACCTGCCCATCGGGATGCTTGCCCTGTGGCTGGGGCGACGCTGGGTGGAGGAGTCCAAGGCGACCCGGCCCCTGCGCCTGGACCTGATCGGGGTCGCGCTGGCAGTGGTCGCGGCCGTGCTGCTGATCTACCCGCTGACCACCGGGGTTCAGGCGGGCTGGCCCGCGTACGACCTCGTCATGATGGCAGCCTCGCCGGTCGTGGCCGCTGCCTTCATCCGGTACGAGCAGCTCAAGGACCGCCGCGGCGG
>JBOHDU010000568.1:0-13597 GCA_050700615.1 Nocardioidaceae bacterium | reverse complement strand
GCACAACGAGACCCGCCCCTCGCGAAGCGGCCTCCAGACCGACCGCGCCCGATCCCGCGAAGACGTCGAGAAACCGCAGACCACTGAGGGTCCCGAGCAAAGACTCCAGCGACGAAAACAGCGCCTCGCGCGCGCGGTCGGACGTAGGCCGGGTACTGGACCCGCGAGGCGTGCGCAACCTGCGCCCGCCGGCGGCTCCGCCGATGATCCGGGTCATGTCTTCTCCAGGAAGTCCGCCTGTTCGGACTGCTCAAGCCTGCTGACCTCGGCGGCCAGCGCGGCGTTGCCGGCCAAGGCTGGGTCGTCAGCCACCACGCGCTCAGCGCACTCGCGGGCGGTTGAGATCAGCTCCTCGTCACGCAGCACCGACAGCAACTGCAGGCTCGAGCGACGACCGGACTGAGTCACGCCCAGCACGTCGCCTTCGCGCCGGCTCTCGAGGTCGAGCCGCGACAGCTCGAACCCGTCTGTCGTACGCGCCACCCCCTCGACCCGCTCGCGCGCGGCGGACCCTGGCGGGGCCTCCGTGACAAGCAGGCAGAGCCCCGGGACGGTCCCTCTCCCGATCCGACCGCGCAGCTGGTGCAGCTGCGACACGCCGAACCGGTCGGCGTCGACGACGACCATCACCGACGCGTTGGGAACGTCGACCCCGACCTCGATCACCGTCGTGGCGACGAGAACGTCGATCTCGCCATCGGCGAACCGGCGCATGAGGTCGTCCTTCTCGTCAGCGGGCAACCTCCCGTGCAGGACGTTGACCCGCAGCCCGGACAGCACACCATCGACGAGCTCGGCGGCGACGTCAGCCACGGCGAGGGGTGCCCGACGTGGGGTGTAGTCCGGGTCGTCCACCGGGTCCTCCATCGCCGACTCCGCTTCGCCGCCGATGCGTGGGCAGACGACGTACGCCTGGTGGCCTTTCTCCACCTCCTCACGCACCCGCTGCCAGGCCCTCGCGAGCCACTGTGGTCGATCGGCCGTCGGCACCACCGCGGTCTGGATCACGGCCCGCCCACGCGGCATGTCGCGCAACGTGGAGACGTCGAGGTCGCCGAAGTCGGTCATCGCGACGGTGCGCGGGATGGGCGTCGCGGTCATCACGAGGACGTGTGGCGGTGTCTCACCTGCCTTGTCGGTCAGGGCGGCTCGCTGCTCGACACCGAACCGATGCTGCTCGTCGACGACCACCAGACCGAGGTGGGCGAACTGCACTCTGTCCTCAAGGAGAGCGTGCGTTCCGATGACCACGCCGGCTCCACCCCCAGCCGCATCGAGAAGGGCTTCTCGCCGACGTGCCGCCGACATCGACCCGGTGATCAGGGCGACGCGGGTTCCGTCGGTGTCACCGGCGAGCATGCCGGCTTCGGCCATCGGGCCGAGAAGTGCGAGCACGGATCGAAGATGCTGGGCGGCCAACACCTCGGTCGGGGCGAGCAGCGCCGCCTGACCTCCGGAGTCGACCACCTGCAACATCGCGCGCACAGCGACCACCGTCTTGCCGGATCCGACCTCTCCTTGCAGCAGGCGATGCATCGGGTGGCTGCGGCCGAGGTCGGCGCCGATCGTGTTGCCGACCTCGAGCTGGCCGTCGGTCAGCTCGAACGGGAGCTTGAGGTCGAAGCGCTGCAGCAGCCCGTGCTCGCGCCCCGGCCGGGGAACAGCGGGAAGGGCCAAGGTGCGCAAGCGCCGCTGTGCCAATACTGTCTGCAGGACGAAGGCCTCATCGAAGCGCAGCCGGTTGCGAGCCGCGTGGAACTCGCCCGGGTCTGCGGGCTGATGGACCTTCCGCAGCGCGTCATCGTAGCCGAGCAGCCGCTCGGGTCGCCGGATGTCGTCGGGAAGCGGGTCAGGCACCGGGTCGAGCATCGCGAGCACCTGCTTGACGCAGTCCATGATGTTCTTCGACGACACGCTCGACGTCGCCGGGTAGATCGGCCACCAGCGTTGAACTCCGGTGTCGTCAAAATCCTCGAGATCGCCTCCGTGGCCGAGAATGTCGACCTTCGGCTGGGTCAGCTGCCGACGGCCTCGGTACGTGTCGACCTTTCCGCTGAACAGCGCAACGGTTCCTTGTTTGAGCTGACCCTGTCGCCACGACTGCCGGAAGAAGGTCAGCAGCAGGAACTCCCTCCCGTCGGTGACCGAGACCTCGGTCCGGGTGGCGCGCCGACCACCCTGGCGAGGCATGTAGGTGTTCTGCTTGACCTCGGCTGTCCTCGCCAGAACTGTCGCGTGCTCACCGACTCGCAGGCGGGAGAAGTCCGTGAGCTCGCCCCGGTCGTCGAGACGTCGAGGGTAGTGGCCCAACAGGTCTCGCACAGTGTCGAAGCCGAACGCCTTGTGCAACGGCTTGAAGCTCTTGCCGCCGATGACCATCGCAAGCCTGTCGTCGAGGCCGACCATCACTCGACCCCGACCAACATGGGATAACGCTGCTGGCCACCGTCGTAGCAGACGACGTCGACCTCGGGATGACTCCTCTCGACATGCGTGCGCAGGCTCTAGGCGAGACCAACGCCGCCACCGACACCGCGCACGAGGGTAACCATCTCGCCACCTCCTGCGAGCAGCCTCTCGACCACCTCGACAGCGACCCGCATCAGGTCCTCGCCGACGACCGCGAAGTCGCCGTCCACCACGCCCAGGCTGTCACCGACGCGGCACGGCCCGGCCATCGTCATGGCGTCGCGAGCCGCTATGGTGACGGCGCCATGCCGTGCGTGGCCAGCCGCCGACGTCATGTGCACCACGTCGTCGTCGAAGGAGCGGCTCGGCTCCCGGACCGCCACCGCAGCCAGGCCCTGGATCTGAGCCCGGGTCGGGATGACCGCGGCGCGGATGCCCTCCTGACGTGCCGTTCGGGCAGCTGCCTCGGCCGTGGCGATGGTGTCGCCGTCGTTGGGGAGCACGACGACCTCTTCGCTGCCGGTCGATCGGATCGCCTCCAGGATCTCTGCGGTCGAACACCGCACGCCCGAAGCACCCGCCACGACGACCGCCCCCGCGCCCTCGAACAGCGCCGCGAGACCGGGACCGGCGGCGAAGGCCACCACTCCGCGTGTGCTGGACCGTTGCGCCCGCCCCGACACCGCGCGGGCCGCCTGGTCGGCGAAATGGGTGACCTGCACCCGGTGCGGACGACCGGCGTCGATGCCGGCTTCGAGAGCCGCACCGACGTCGTCGACGTGGATGTGCACGTTCCACAGTGAGTCACCACCGACGACGACGAGCGAGTCGCCGAGCGGCCCGAGCCGTTGGCGCAGCACGGGGATGGTGGCGTCTTCCGCGTCGAGGAGGTACATCACCTCGTACGCGGGCCCATCGGGCGAGAGGTCGCCTCCGGCGTGACGGGGAAGCGGAAGCGGAGCCGACTCCGGTCGTGGCCTTGGCGCCGGGCGGCGTCCGGTCAGCGCCTCCTCGGCCGCGTCGAGGATGACGCAGAGACCGCGTCCACCGGCGTCGACGACCCCGGCCAGCCGCAGGATCTCGAGCTGGTCCGGTGTGTGCCGGAGCGCCTCGCGCGCCGCGGCGGCCGCCGCGCGCACCACAAAGCCCATCTGGGTTGCCGGCTGCGCCGGGGCGTCCGCGACGGCAAGCTGTGCGGCACCCGCCGCGACCCTGGCCACCGTGAGCATCGTGCCCTCGACCGGTCTCCCGACTGCGGCGTACGCGGCGTCAGCGGCCCGGGTCAACGTGTCGGCCAGCAGCTGGCCCGGCTTGGTGGGATCGCCCCGCAGCAGCTGCTCAGCGCCGGCCCGCAGAAGCTGCGACATGATCACGCCCGAGTTACCCCGCGCGCCAAGGAGCGCACCGCGAGCGAAGACGGTAAGCGCTTCCACCATCGAGACCGGATGGGCATCGACCAGCGCCGCCCCCGCCGCCTCGAACGTGAGGTAGAGGTTGGTGCCGGTATCACCGTCAGGGACCGGATAGACGTTGAGGGCGTCGATCTCCTCGCGGGCCTGTCCAAGCGCCTCGAGCGTGAGGTCGCTCCAGCGCCGGAGAAGCGCGATCTGGGGCTGCTCGGTGGCGTCAGACACGGGTTCAGGTTTCAGGCAGGTCGGCTGTGGTGGGCAGGCGTCGATCGGGGTGACCAACGCCTCGACCCTAGCGCCGGCTTCAACGCCCAGCGAACACCGGATGCGGCGCGTTTAGGCACTCCACACGCCCGCTCGGCGATGTCTCCCGCTCCAGTCGCGCCAGTGCAGACCGAACACGCGCACGCCCACCGGGCCGATGCTCGACACGTCGCTCCATGCCTGGATCCGGGCCAAACGCCGCCGGGAGCGGGGTCGCGAGGATTAGCACCGGGCGTGAGGCATCCGTTATCCTTGTCGGGTTGCCCGGCCGAGGCTGGGCAACCCCAATCGACCTCGAGCCCGCCTCGAGACGACCCTCGACCAGCAGGAGTTGACCCGTGGCCGCCGTCTGTGACATCTGCGCCAAGCGACCTGGCTTTGGCCACAACGTGTCGCACTCGCACCGGCGTACGAACCGCCGCTTCAACCCCAACATCCAGCGGGTCCGGGTCGTCGTCGACGGCACGCCGAAGCGCCTCAACGTCTGTACCTCCTGCATCAAGGCAGGCAAGGTCGCTCGCTGACCAGCCAGCGGATGTTGAGCAGGTAGCCCGGTTCCGGAGCCCGGGTCGTCAACCCGGTGCTCCGTGCTAACAAGGCAGCGAGGCACCGTCTGACCCGAGGGCGTCGATCCGGGACCCGATGCGATCAGCGGAAATGCTGGTGCCCGGCCGGCTCGCCGTACGCCGCGCCGTCGACGAGCACACCACCCCTCCTGTCCGCTTCGACGACCCGACCGATCGCTCGCCAGCTCTCCGGAAGCTCGGTGCCGTCAGGGAAGGTTGCGACCAACCCGTAGTCGTCACCGCCGGTGAGCACGAACCGCATCGGATCGACACCGAGCGCCGCCCCGACCGCCTGCAGCGGCTCAGGCAGGTCGAAGCGAGCAGTCTCGACGTCGATGGTGACGCCGCTCGCGGCCGCCAGATGTCCGATGTCTTGCAGCAAGCCGTCGCTGACGTCGATCATCGCCGTGGCGCCGAGCACCGCCGCCTGTGGACCGGCTGCGTACGGCGGATCTGCCCGGCGGTGCGCCTCGACGACGACTCGGGGTGAGCGGAAGCCTCGGGCCAGGACCGCGTAACCGGCTTCGGCCCAGCCCTGCCGGCCTACATGCGCGACGATGTCTCCAGGCCGGGCCCCCGCGCGGCGTACGACGCCATGTTCGCAGTCACCGACGACCGCAACCGCGATCGAGATGTCGCGCGCGCGCGACAGGTCACCACCGACCACGCTGGCGCCAACCTTGGCCACCTCCTCCGCCAGCCCACCGGCGAAGTCGAGCGCCCATTGTGTATCGAGCTCTGCGGGCGCCCCCAGTCCCACGACAAGTGCACTGGCGGTGCCACCCATCGCGTTGATGTCTGAGAGGTTGACAGCGGCGGCCTTCCGCCCGATGTCGACCGCGCTCGACCAGTCGAGGCGGAAGTGCTGGTTCTGGATGAGCATGTCCAGTGACGTGACGAGCTCTCGGGACGCGAGCCGCACGACCGCCGCGTCATCGCCCGGGCCGAGCAGCACCTGCTCGCCCTGCGCGAACCGCGCCGTCAGCGCCTCGATCAGCCCGAACTCGCCGAGTTCGCCCAGCGTCTCGGGAAGCTTGTCAGCCATCTGTTCACTCTCCGTTCGGAGTGGCCGGTTCTACCGGACCACCGCGCCAGCCTGTAGCGTGATCATCGCGTCTCCGACACGTCAATCGCATCAGGGAGGTCAACCGTGGTGGTCCAGGCCTACATCCTCATCCAGACCGAGGTCGGCAAAGCGGCCGAGGTTGCAGAGGCCATCGCGGCCGTCAAGGGCGTCACCCTCGCCGAGGACGTCACCGGTCCCTATGACGTCATCGTGCGCGCAGAGGCCCGCAACGTGGACGAGCTGGGCAAACTCGTGGTGGCCAAGGTTCAGACGCTGCAGGGGATCACGCGAACGCTGACCTGCCCGGTCGTCCACATCTGACGCCCCACCCACTCGTCATGCCCCGGGCTGGTCTGCACAGCCGGGGGCGTCTTACGACTGCCGGAGGTTGGTCCGGCCCCTCGGGACGGCCGGCTCGACTGCGGTCATCCATCGGCAGGTGGTGACCCTGAAGCGTCGACCCACTCGCCTCGTCGCGTTGTTTGCTTGGGCGGCGCTGCTGCTGACGGCGTGCGGCGGCCGCGGCGAGGTTCAGGTGACGCCGACCGAGCCAGCCGGCGTGGCTCGCCAGCAGTGCACCCGCCTCGTCGCGCATGCTCCCAGCTCGGTTGACGGGCAACAGCGGCGCAGCATCACACCGCACGACGCGCTCGCCGGTGCGTGGGGAGACCCGCCCATCGTGCTGCGCTGTGGCGTCCAGCGCCCGGCTGCGCTCAGACCAACCTCTCAGTGCTTCGCAATCAACGGCGTCGGCTGGCTCGTCACGCAGGACGGCAAAGAGGTCGACCCAGCAAGGCCGGTGACCGGAACGTTGGTCTTCACCACAATCGGGCGGGCGGCGTACGTGCAGGTCACGGTGCCCGACAACTACCAGCCGGCCACTGACGTGCTGGTGGATCTCACCAACGTCATCAAGGCCAGCACCAAAACCGTCCGCCGCTGTGCCTGAGCCGATTCGGGCCGTCCGCATCACCGCAGTCCGGTACGTCGCCGCAGCGCAAGCTCGATGAGCCGGTCCACGAGTTCCGCGTAGTCGACGCCCGACTTCGCCCACATCCGGGGATACATCGACGACGGCGTGAATCCCGGCATCGTGTTGATCTCGTTGATGACGATCCGGCCGTCGGGCCAGCAGAAGAAGTCGACTCGGGCCAGACCCTCGCACTCGAGCGCCTCGAATGCCGCGACGGCGAACCGCTGGATGTCGTTGGTCGTCTCGCCGGGGAGCCGTGCCGGAACCTCGAGGGTCACCCCCTCCTCGCCGAGGTACTTGGCCTCGAAGTCATAGAACTCGTGGCCCCCGTAGTTGGTGATCTCGGCGACCATGCTCGCATCCGCTCCCCCGGCGAGGCGCTCCAGGACGCCACACTCGACCTCTCGCGCGCCCTCGGCGGACGCCTCGACCAGGACCTTGGGGTCGAAACCGCGTGCATGGTCGATCGCGGCGTCCAGGTCGGCTCGGTCGCTGACCTTGCTGATCCCGAGGCTCGAGCCTCCACGCGCCGGCTTGACGAAGACCGGGTAGTCGAGTGCCTCGACCGCCTCGCGACTCGCAGCCGCGTCGTCGTCCCACTCCCGCGGCTTGATGACGACGTACGGCATGCTCGGGATCGCGTGCGCGGCCAGCACCATCTTCATGTAGTGCTTGTCCATGCCGACGGCAGACGCCAGCACGCCGGAGCCCACGTAGCGGACCCCCGCCATCTCGAACAGCCCCTGGATCGTGCCGTCCTCGCCCCACGGACCGTGCAGGAGCGGGAAGACCACGTCGACCTCGCCGAGCTGGTGCGGTGGCCGACCGGGCTCGTTGACGACCAGGTCTCGCCGCGACGGGTCGTGGCTGAGCACAATGGAGGTGCCGCCGGGGTCGACCGCAGGAATGTGGCCCGGCCGCAGCGACAGGTGCTCCGCGTCGTCAGACTCGAGCACCCATTTCCCGTCGACGCTGATCCCGATGGGCACCACGTCGTACGTCTCGCGATCGATGGCACTCAAGACGCTCGCGGCCGTCGCACAGGAGACCGCGTGCTCGCTCGACCGGCCCCCGAACACCACGGCCACACGCGGCTTCTTGGACTCGCTCATCGTCGGTGAGCCTAGTGGTCACGGCCGCATGTTGTTCGGGGGCATGCCGGAGACCAGGTGGATGCGGCGCCAGGCGGCGGAGGAGACCGATACCGGGGTTGTATCGGCGACGACGCCAACGCAGCGAGGCGCCGCCTGGGCCCGGCAGACCCCGGACGAATGTGCGGTCGTGACCACTTCGGTCACGGCCGCATGTTGTTCGGGGGCATGCCGGACCGGCAGATTCCCAGAACTTGCGGTCGTGACCACGTGATGCACGAGAATGGCTGACGTGACGGCACACGACGGCGACCAACCACACAGGCCCGCGACGGTGACGGTCAAGGCCGGCCGGCCGACGGTCGAACCGGATCACCCGCTCAACGTGCCTTTGACGCTGGCCTCGACGTACGTCGCCGGTGGAGAGATCGAGTACGGACGCTACGGCAACGAGACCTGGTCCGCCTTCGAGGCCGCCATCGGAGAGCTCGAGGGCGGGAGGGCACTGTCGTTCGCGTCCGGGATGGCCGCGGTGGCCACCGTCCTCGACCTGGTCGCGCCGGGTGAGCGGGTGGTGGCGGCCAGGCATTGCTACCAGGGCACCCTCGTCCAGCTCGCCTCCCTCGAGCAGCGCGGACTCGTCGCCGTGACCCTCGTCGACATCGATGACACCGACCAGGTGCTCGCCGCACTCGTCGACTACGCGGCCCTGCTCTGGGTGGAGTCGCCGACCAACCCCGCCTTGGAGGTCGCAGACCTGCCGGCATTGTGCGCTGGTGCGGGCCAAGCAGGCGTGCGGACCGTCGTCGACAACACCTTTGCCACCCCCATGCGGCAGCGACCGCTCGACGACGGTGCCGATGTCGTCGTGCACTCCGCGACGAAGTACATCGCAGGGCACGCCGATGCAGTCATTGGCGTGGTCGTGACCCGGGATGACCAAATCTACGAGGCGGTCGATGAGAAGCGCCGCATGGTGGGCGCCCTCCCCGGCACGCTCGAGGCCTGGCTCGCCCTGCGCGGCCTGCGCACCCTCCACCTGCGCGTGGAGCGGGCCGAGGCGAACGCCGTCGAGCTTGCACACCGGCTGGCGACCCATTCCGTTGTCACACGGGTCCGGTATCCCGGCTTCGGCGGGATCATCGCGGTCGAGATCGCGGGTGGCGCCGGCGCGGCCGACATGTTCACCCATTCGACCCGGCTGTGGGTCAACGCAACCAGCCTCGGTGGCGTCGAGTCGACGCTCGAACGGCGCCGGCGCTGGAAGAGCGAGTCGCGCACCATTCCCGACAACCTGGTGCGGATGAGTGTCGGCATCGAGGACGTCGACGACCTGTGGGCCGACCTCCGCCACGCGCTCGACCTGGCTCTCCCGACCCAACCGACCCCGCCGCCCGGTCGACGCACCGCCCGCTGACCCCAGACCTCGTGGGCCGGCGGTGGTCCGCGCCAAGTCAGAAAGCTAACCGCGCTCCGGTTTCGGGTCACGCGAGATCAGGCTCGCCACGGTCTCGGCCGGGGTCATCTCGCCACGAACCACCGCAACGACGTGCTCCACGATCGGCATGGAGATCTGGTGTCGGGTGGCGAGGTCCCAGATCGACTCACACGACCGCACCCCCTCGGCCACTTGGCGGCTGGCGGCCGCGATCTGTTCCACGGTCCTGCCCTGTCCGAGCTGCTCTCCGAACGTGCGGTTCCTCGACAGCCGCGACGAGCAGGTGGCAACGAGATCACCAAGGCCCGCGAGGCCGGAGAACGTGTGCACGTCGGCCCCGAGCGCCGCTCCAAGTCGCGCGGTCTCGGCTAGGCCTCGCGTGATGACGGTGGCGGTGGCGTTGTCGCCGAACCCGAGTCCGGACGCCATCCCCACCGCGATGGCGATCACGTTCTTGGTGGCGCCGGCGAGTTCGCAGCCGACGACGTCGGAGTTGGTGTAGGGACGAAACGCGACGGTGTGGCACATTGCCTGGAGCCGCGCAGCGACCTCCGGCGAGCTCGAAGCGATCACCGCGGCGGCAGGCTGCCGCGCGGCAATCTCCGCGGACAGGTTCGGACCGGTCAGCACCGCCAGTCGCTCCTGACGAATGCCGGTCACCTCCCCGATCACCTCGCTCATGCGCATCGTCGTACCGATCTCGACACCCTTCATCAGGCTCATCACAACGACGTCGCCCGGGATGGCCTTGGCCCACTGCTCGAGGTTGCGGCGCAGCGACTGGGAGGGCACGGCGAGGACGACCACTGAGGCGCCCGCCAGTGCTTCCTGCGGGTCATGGGTGGCCCGGACCTCTGCAGGCAGCGCCACGCCCGGCAGGTAGTCGACGTTCTCGTGCCGGTTGTTGATGGCGGAGGCGACCTCGCCTCGCCGTGCCCACAAGCCGACCTGGTTGTCGGCGTCGGCGAGCACGAGGGAGAAGGCGGTGCCCCACGACCCTGCTCCGAAGACGGCGACCTTGCTCATGCCGGCTCACCCCCGTCATGTGCCTGCTCGGACTCGTGGCCCTCGCGCAGGCACGGTCGAACCGCGCTCTTGTTCCGTGGGTCGTTGGGGTTCCCCGTCTCCGGAACACCTTGCGCCTTAGGGTCGAACCGCACATCAGGTGCTCGCGTGCCCCGGATGTCTTCCAGGAGCACCGTGATCGCGTCCATCACCCGGCTGGTCGCCTCGTGGAGCACGTCCGTCGTGAGTGGAAGCCGGGCCAGGTCGGTCAGCTCGACGGGCTTACCGGCGCGTACGTGCATGACCTTGCGGGGAAGGACCCTCGGACGTCGACTGTAGGGCGCCAGCACCTCGTTGGGGCCCCACATCGCGCAGGGGATCACCGGGCATTCGGTCGAGAGCGCGATACGCGCCGCACCCGTCTTGCCGACCATCGGCCACAGGCCGGGATCTCGCGAGATCGTGCCTTCGGGGTACACGATGACGCACTCTCCTGCACGCACCGCCGCTACTGCCGCGTCGTACGCCTTCGAGGCATCCGCGCTGCGCCGGTACACCGGGATCTGGCCGGCACTACGCAGGATCCATCCCAGCACCGGCACCGCGAAGACCTCGATCTTCCCGAGGAAGCGGGGCACCCGCCCGCCGTCGTAGACGAAGTGCGCCAGTGGGAGCGGGTCGAACTCCGACAGGTGGTTCGTGGCCAGCACAAAGCCGTTCTGCGGGGGCAGATGTTCGGTGCCGCTCCAGTCCCGGCGGGTCAGCACGATCAGCACTGGACGAACGATCGTCACGCACAGGGTGAACGCCCATCCCCCTCGACATACCGTCACCACCGCTCCTTCGCTCGCTGCGTTGTGACCACCAGGCACGTTCGGACCGGGCCGAGGGGCGCCGTCGTCGCATCATCGTAATGCCGCCACCGGGCAGGGCCTTCCCTGCCCGCGCGGCGATGGTGAAAGTCTTCGCGACCGGCACTGCGATGCAGGCTGTGCGGGACTGGCAAGATCGTGGTGATGCCTTCGTCTGACTCGTCGGTCGTCCGGTCCTGGTCCCTGGTCATCCCCGTCAAGGAGACCCGCTTGGCCAAGAGCCGGCTGACCGGCTTCGACCCCGCGACGCGCTCCCGGCTGGCGCTCGCCTTCGCGCTCGACACGGTGATGGCGGCGCTGGAGTGCGCCTGGGTCCGCAGGGTCGTCGTGGTCACCAACGACGGGGCCGCAAAGCACTTCGCCGCCCTCGGCGCTGACGTCGTCACCGACGATCCCGCCGCTGGGCTGAACCCCGCGCTGGTCCACGCCGAGGCAGTGGTGCGTGCTCGTGACCCGTTGGCCGCCGTTGCTGCCATCTCAGCGGATCTGCCGGCCTTGACCCCCGACGCTCTGAACGCTGCGTTCGCTGCCGCTGTGCCCGCCAGATGGTTCGTGAGCGACAGTGATGGAGTCGGCACCACGTTGCTGGCGAGTGGTGCGACCACGCAGCTGTGCCCGGCGTTCGGGTCGGACTCGCGGATCGCGCATCTGAAGCAGGGCGCGAAGGAGCTCGATCTCCCTGATCTGGAGGGACTGCGGCGCGACGTCGACACCGCACGCGACCTGAGTGCCGCCCTGCGCCTTGGGGTCGGCCTCAATACCAAGGCTGTACTGGAGGGTCGCTGATCGCTCCGGGCAGGCCAAGCATCGACACCGGCCCAGCGGTCAGTGGTCACGACGGCACACTCGCCCGGATCTGTCAGGCCGAAGGTGCTCCGGTATGGCCCCGAACGACGTGGGGTCCCAACCACGTGGCTACTGCGGGGATCGCGGGGCACGCCGTAGCCTGGAGTCCGTGCAGGGCACGGTGCGGAGTTTCGACGGCGAGACACGGGCAGGCAGCATCGTCCTCGACGACGGCCGTACGCTCGACTTCACCCCAACGGTGTTCGTCGCCAGCGGCCTCAGGCTGCTACGACCGGGGCAGCGGGTGCGATTCGAGATCGGACCCGACGGCGAGATCGAGCGCCTCACGATCATCACCTTGCAAGGCTGACGGAAGATGGGCCGCACCCTCACCGGGTGCAGCCCATCCACTGAAGGGTGTTGCGGAGGTCAACTTCTCTTCGTAGTCCGCTTGCTCGCGGTCTTCCGTGCCGTCGTCCTCTTGGCGGCCGACTTGGTCGCGGTCCGTTTGGCCGGCGCGGTCTTGGCTGTGGACTTCTTCGCCGTAGAGCGGCTGGCGGTCTTTCGTGCCGGCGCGGCCTTGGTGGTGGCCCGCTTGGTGGTGGCCCGCTTTCGTGCCGGCGCGGCCTTGGTGGTGGCCCGCTTGGTGGTGGCCCGCTTGGTGGTGGCCACCCTGGCCGTTGCCCTCTTCGCCGTCGACTTCTTCGCAGTCGACTTCTTCGCCGTAGCCCTCTTGGCGGTGGACTTCTTTGCCGCGCTCTTGGTGGCAGTCCGCTTGGCCGGAGCAGCCTTCGTCGTCGACTTCTTTGCCGCGCTCTTGGTGGCAGTCCGCTTGGCCGGAGCAGCCTTCGTCGCGGTCTTCTTCGCGGTGGTCGACCTGGTGGTCGCGGCCACGGCAACCTTCGGGAGCTTCTTGGCGCCCGAGACGATAGCCTTCAGCTCAGCCCCGGGACGGAACTTCGGGACCGCTGTCCTCCCCTTACGCGTTCGCTCACCCGTCTGGGGGTTGCGCACCATCCGGGCCGGGCGGATGACCTTCTCGAAGGCCCCGAAGCCGGTGATGGCGATCTTCTCGCCCTTGACCAATTCACGCTGGATGGTGTCGATGAAGGACTCCAGCGCGTGCTGCGCCTGCTTCTTGTTGCCGTCGAAGTGGTTCGACAGGGCATCGACGAGTTGACTCTTGTTCACTGACTTCCCTTTCGTGAACGGATCTGCGTCGAGCCTGTGCCCGACGTTCCTTGGAAACGCTAAGCACAATAGAACCGCAAAACTTGCCGACACACCTAATGGAAGCGGCTGTTCCTTAGGTTCCAGGCATGCGTGCCGACGACTGCGTGGGCTTCCCTGGGGGCTCTTGCACCGGCCCGCACCACGTTGTCACTTGCGACAGTGCTCGCTAGAACCCCTTGCCCATAAGGGCTTCCGGCGTTGGTTCGGGTTACGGGGTCGTGGGCTTGAATGCTGGCCGCTGCGCCTCGAACACCGCGATGTCGGCTTCATGGCCCAGCGTGATTGCGATGTCATCGAGGCCGTGGAGCAGTCGCCATCGCGTGTAGTCGTCGATATCGAACTGTGCCGCGAGACTCCCGGCGCTGATCCGCTTCGTCTGCAGGTCGACCTCGACTGCAGTCGACGGGTCGGCTTCGAGGATCGCCCACATGGCCCGGACGGTCTGCTCCTCGACGGTCGCAACAAGCAGGCCTGCCTTCCCGGCG
>JBOHDU010000567.1:0-2052 GCA_050700615.1 Nocardioidaceae bacterium | reverse complement strand
GTACTGGTTGCCCTGGTGGCGTCGTTTCTGGTCGGCGGCGCTGTGTTCTTGGTGAACTTCTTCAACGCCCAGGGCGGGCACCTGTCATGAGCCTTTCCGGGTCTGAGTTCCCCCTGTCGCGTCGGACAACTATTACCGTGGTGGCGGCGGTCCTGGTCAGTGTCGTCGTGCTAGTTGTCGTACTTCATCCCGGCAGCGGTTCGAGCCGGACATCCAGCGGGACGACCTCACCGGCCACAGCTGCCTCGGTGCCGTCGATGTCGCAGCATCTGCCGTTGCCCGCGACGGCGACGGTCCCCGTGGAGCGTTCGCTAACGGCAGGTCAACGGTCGCAGTTGGCCGCTGCGGTGAACCGGCTGCGCTCGATGGCTCCTGTTTTGCCGGCCACATCCCCGCTGTACCCGCGGATCTCCGGTGCAGCGAGCGCGCAGGCGGATTTGTTTGCCGAGGCGTTTACACGCGAGTTGATGACCCAGGACTACTCGATGCCACGTGAAGCCTTGTTGACGTGGGTGCAGGCCGAGGCGACGCCGTCCCACGAGCCGACGGTCGTGGAACTGACTCCGACCTCACTGCGCTCGAAGATTGCGGTGTACTCGGTGACCGTTGCCACAGCCGGTCCGGCACCCGTTCCGACGTTTGCCACGTGGACTGCCCTCGGCCACATGGACGGCCACTCAACCGTGCAGATCCAGCGAGTGTTCACCCCGGCGGCGTGGACCGCAGCGGTCGCCACCGGGCAGGTGAGCGACCCGGGCGTGACCGCGCGTGAGGTCGACGCCGAGGTCACCGTGCATACGGTCGTCGTAGGCAAACCAAGAACGCAGCGGTGGAGCGTC
Source organism: Nocardioidaceae bacterium (assembly GCA_050700615.1). GTDB lineage: Bacteria > Actinomycetota > Actinomycetes > Propionibacteriales > Nocardioidaceae > JBOHDU01. Next base: position 1,213 of record JBOHDU010000567.1, on the reverse strand, counting down.
GCGTTGTTGATGAACCTCGAGGGGCCGCCCACTCGCGACGGCTATGGGTTCGTCACGCTGGTCGACTTTCGGGAGGTTGCTGGCTGATGTCCTGCACCGGACTGAACACCATCAACCCACTGTGTCAGCTCAAGGACGCAGTGAGCGGGGTGACGACGGATGCATTCTCGAATATGGCCGACGAGTTCGCCCAGACCGCATCTTCGGCCGCGAACGGGCTGTGGGACCGGATCGGGTCCGCCACCACGATCAACCTGGCCTCGGCCCCACTGACCGCCGATCTCGTCGCCACCGGGGCCATCGCGATCGTGGTGTGCCTCGGCCTATTTCTCATCCAGGTGGTCACCTCCCTGCTTCGTCGCGACCCGGGTGGGCTGGGCCGCGCCGTCCGGGGTCTGTTCGTGGCGATGGTCGCGTCGGTCTTCGCGTTGGGGGCAACCAAGCTCGCTCTCGACGCGGTCGACCACCTGTCCGAGGGTGTCGTCGCGTACACGATGCACACGAACATGGCCGGGCTGGGACACCAGCTCGCCCTCGCGGACATCGTGGGGTCCACCGCCAACCCAGCCGCGCTCCTGCTGTTGTCGATCGTCGTGCTGGCCGCGGTCGTGGTGGTGTGGGCCGCGATGATGGTCCGGAAGATGCTGATCATCATCGCCGCGGTGTTGACCCCGCTCGCGTTCTCTGGCGCGACGGCTGACTTCACCCGCAGCTGGGTCCGCAAGTGGATCGAGTTCACCGCCGCGATGGTCGCGGCCAAGCTACTGCTAGTCATCATCTTGATGATCGGCGTGTCCGTCCTTGAAGGCGGCGGACAGGCAAGCGGCGGTGGTGTGGGGCAGGACGTCACCCAACTCGTCGTCGGTGCGTTGATCCTCCTGATGGGCGGCTTCGCACCGTGGGTGGCGATCAAGATGTTCCACTTCGCCGGCGACTCCCTCATCGCCGCGCACGGGTACGCCGCCGCAGCACCCGCCGGTGCCCGCACCGTCGCCGCCGCCCCCCCCAAGGTCGCAGCGATCCACCGAAAAGTCAGCTCTACTGCGACGAGTCTGCGAGGCATCGGGGGCACTGGCGCTCCCGCGGGTGGTGTGACGAGAGCAGGATCTCCCGGCCCGGCGTCCCCGTCGTCCGCCGGGCCGGGAGCCCCAGGCGCCGTACCGTCGCTTGCGTTTGGGCGGCCGGCTGCGGTCGGTGCGGCCCGGAACGGGTC
>JBOHDU010000566.1:0-3444 GCA_050700615.1 Nocardioidaceae bacterium | reverse complement strand
GTGCTGACCGAATACCGCGGTCTTTCCGTGAAGCAGCTGCAGGAGCTGCGGCGCACGCTCGGAGAGAACGCCAATTACGCCGTGGTGAAGAACACGCTTACCAAGCTCGCCGCCAAGGAGGCGGGGGTCGACGCCTTCGACGACCTCCTTGTCGGCCCGTCGGCGATCGCCTTCATCAAGGGCGACGCCGTCGAGACAGCCAAGAGCCTGCGTGACTTCGCCAAGGTCAACTCACCCCTCGTCATCAAGGGCGGCATCCTCGACGGCAAGCCGCTCACGATCGAGGAGATCGCCAAGATCGCCGACCTCGAGTCGCGTGAGGCGCTGCTCGCCAAGCTCGCGGGCGCGTTGATGGCATCACTGCAGAACACCGTCTCCCTGCTCAACGCCCCACTGTCCCAGGCTGCTCGGCTCGCCGGCGCCCTGCAGGCAAAGGCCGAGCAGGACCCGTCGATCCTGCGAGGGGGTGCGGGCGAACCGGCCCCCTCGGCCGAAGCCGACGCCGTCGACGGCACCGAGGCGGACCAGGGGGAGGCAGCGCCCACCGAGGTACCCGAAGCATCCACCGCAGGCACCGAGGCGGACCAGGGGGCGACAGCGCCCACTGAGGGACCCGAAGCATCCACCGCAGGCACCATCGAGGGCTGACCGGCCCGGACCGACATCCACAATCCGGCGCGCTCACCGCGTGCCAGCATCATGAAAGGTTAGCCATCATGGCGAAGCTCACCACCGACGAGCTGCTCGACGCATTCAAGGAGATTACGCTCCTCGAGCTCAGCGAGTTCGTCAAGCAGTTCGAAGACACGTTCGGCGTCACCGCCGCGGCCCCGGTCGCGGTTGCGGCTGCAGCACCAACCGATGGCGGCGCCGGCGCTGAGGCCGAGGCCGAGCAGGACGAGTTCGACGTCGTCCTCGAGGCGGCCGGCGACAAGAAGATCCAGGTGATCAAGGAGGTGCGCACCCTCACCAGCCTTGGCCTCAAGGAGGCGAAGGACCTGGTCGAGAGTGCTCCGAAGGCGGTCCTGGAGAAGGTCACCAAGGAGGCAGCCGACAAGGCCAAGGAGTCCCTTGAGTCCGCCGGCGCCTCGGTCACCGTCAAGTAGCCAAGAGTCCCACGCGCGCTCGCGCACCGAAGGGGCGGTCATCCTGGCGCATGACCGCCCCTTCGGCGTACCCACCGCCCAGCGGCCACTCTCCTCCGGCACTCCCGACCGGAGCGCGAAGACGCGACCCTGAGCCTCCACGAACCGACGTCATCGGCTGTGCGGCCATGACCGGACGCCGGGGTAGAAGTCGGGCGTAACCTCCCGCACCACCCCTCGTTTCTCTCCCTGAGGTAGGGAGGGCTACACGCATGGGAGTTGAGATCAAGGTCGAAGGCCTGACCAAGTCCTTCGGCAAGCAGGTCGTCTGGGGCGACGTCACGCTGACGATCCCCGCCGGGGAGATCGGCGTGATGCTCGGACCGTCAGGTACCGGCAAGTCGGTGTTCCTCAAGACGCTGATCGGCCTCCTCAAGCCCGACCGCGGCCAGGTCGTCATCGAGGGCGTCGACATCGCGCACTGCTCAGAACGCAAGCTCTACGACGTGCGCCGCCTCTTCGGCGTGCTGTTCCAGGACGGCGCGATGTTCGGGTCGATGCACCTGTACGACAACGTGGCATTTCCGCTTCGAGAGCACACCAAGATGCCCGAGCAGGAGATTCGTCGGATCGTGATGGAGAAGATGGAGCTCGTCGGGTTGCTGGGGGCGGAGTACAAGCTGCCCGGCGAGATCTCGGGCGGGATGCGCAAGCGGGCGGGACTGGCTCGAGCGCTGGTCCTCGACCCCGAGATCGTCCTGTTCGACGAGCCCGACTCCGGGCTCGACCCGGTCCGCACCGCCTTCCTCAACCAGCTGATCGTCGACCTCAACGCCCAGACCGAGGCGACATTCCTCATCGTCACCCATGACATCAACACTGCGCGCACGGTGCCCGACAACATCGGGCTGCTCTACCACCGGCACCTCGCGATGTTCGGGCCGCGCGAGATGCTGCTCTCCAGCGAGGAGCCGGTCGTTCGGCAGTTCCTCAATGCCCAACGCATCGGCCCGATCGGCATGTCGGAAGAGAAGGACGCCGACGAGCTTGCGGCAGAGCGTGAGGCCGGCCAAGAGCTGCCGCCGCTGCCTCCGATCCCAGCCCAGCTCGCCTGCTCCGACGGAAGTCTTCGTCGCACCCAGCGGCGGCCGGGCGAGTGGTGTCGCGCCCATGGCGTGACACCCCCGCCCGGTTCGTTCGAGCCGTCGATGGTGATGGCGACGTGAGCGACGCACTGTCGCTCGGCCGGGCAGCCGGGCCGCTTCGAGCAAGCGGCCAGTTGTTCGCGTTCGGTCTCGATGTCGTCGTCGGCCTGTTCCGCCGACCCTTCCAGGTCCGTGAGTTCATCCAGCAGGCCTGGTTCATCGCGTCGGTCACGATCGTGCCGGCCGCCCTGGTGGCGATCCCGTTCGGTGCGGTTATCGCGTTGCAGGTCGGAGGGCTGATCCAGCAGTTCGGGGCCCAGTCCTTCACGGGGTCGGCGGCCGTGCTGGCTGTGATCCGCGAGGCGGGCCCGATCGCGACTGCGCTGCTCATCGCAGGTGCTGGCGGCTCGGCCATCTGCGCCGACCTGGGTGCTCGCAAGATCCGCGAGGAGCTCGACGCGATGATGGTGCTCGGCATCGACCCGGTCCAGCGGCTCATTGTGCCGCGCGTGCTGGCCTGCATGATGGTCGCGCTCTTCCTCAACGGGCTCGTCAGCGTCGTGGGGGTCGTCGGCGGCTACTTCTTCAACGTGGTGCTGCAAGGCGGTACGCCGGGGGCCTACCTCGCCTCGTTCACTGCGCTGGCCCAGCTGCCCGACCTCTGGCAGGGGATGGCGAAGGCGCTGGTGTTCGGCTTCATCGCTGCCATCGTCGCGTCCTACAAGGGGATGAACGCCGGCGGCGGCCCGAAGGGAGTTGGCGCCGCCGTCAACGAGTCCGTGGTCATCACGTTCATGCTGCTGTTCGTCGTCAACTTCGTGATGAGCGCGATCTACTTCCAGCTCGTGCCGGCCAAGGGCGGTTGAGACGGCTGTGACTGACATCAGGGACGCCTACCGCCGGCCACTGGCACAGCTGGACAACCTGGGCGCCGAGCTCACGTTCTACATCAGGGCGATCGCCTTGATGCCCAGGGCCGTCGTCCGCTACAAGAAGGAGATCCTCCGGCTGCTCTCCGAAGTGGCTCTAGGGTCGGGAGCTCTCGCGGTCATCGGCGGAACAGTCGGGGTCATCACCGCCATGGCCTTCTTCACCGGCACGGAGGTGGGGCTTCAGGGTTACGCCGCGCTCAATCAGATCGGCACTTCCGTCTTCTCCGGATTCGTCTCCGCCTACTTCAACACCCGGGAGATCTCGCCGTTGGTGGCGGGGAT
>JBOHDU010000565.1:0-2977 GCA_050700615.1 Nocardioidaceae bacterium | reverse complement strand
GCCCTCGACCGCTCGGCTTTGATCACCGGAGGCGCCGTACGACTCCTGCCAGTGCGTGCCCTTGCCGGCAGGCGTTGTGGCCCACTGCTTCTCGATCGCCTCGTCGGCGAGCTGAGGCACCGAGTAGGCCACCAGGTGCAGGGTTGTTGATCCGGAACCTGCCGCGGACCCACCGCCGCAAGCCGCGAGGGCCATCAGGCTCGCGACCGCGCCGATCGACACGGCACCCTTCAACGTTGTGCGCATCTCGAGTCTCCTCTCGGTTCGTGGATAAAAACGTTAGTACATTAACACACGCACCTTACTAGAGATTTACTTATCGAGGAGTTGACTCACCGAGCGTTCCCGGCCGTAGTACTCAGACAGCACTGCTGGCGGCGTACCGGCCGCGGGTGCGGCTGAGAGCCCGAGGCGCTCACCGGGCGCCGCACCGACCGATGACGACCAGGCCCCAACCCAGCGCGTGTCCCGGCCCCGTCCCTCCCGGTGATCCGGTCAGCCGGCTCTTGACGAGGGTCCGCGGCGCGCGATGCCGGCCCGCGGCGGCGTGCAGGTCAGAAGAGGGCGCTGGCCAACATCTGTCGGGCCCTGCTGACCCGCGGGTCGGTGTCGCCCACCACGGCGAACATCTCGATGAGGTGCTGGCGGGCCGCGTCGCGGTCGTCGCCCCGGATGCGGCGCACGAAGTCGAGCAGCCGGTCGAAGGCGTCCTCGACGTGACCGCCGAGCAGGTCGATGTCAGCGACGAGGGTCTGGGCCTCGATGTCGTCTGGTCCAGACGCCGCGGTTGCCCTGGCGGTCGCCTGGTCGACGCCTTGGGTGCGCTGAAGCAGCCGTGAACGAGAGAGCCCGATGGCCGCCTCCGCGTCGCCCGGTGACTCCTTGAGAGCCGCTTCGTAGGCCGCGATGGCAGCGTCGAGGTCACCCGACATCAAGGCGGCTTCGGCCTCGGGGTACTTGACCGGTGGCTCGGCATCGGCGGCTGGGGCGTCGTCGATGGGCGCCGAAGTGGTCAGGGGCTCGGCGACCCCGCTGATGCCGTTGGCCGCGGCCGCTTGCAGGATCTGCTCGACAAGTTGCCTCATCTCAGGCTCGGGGAGCGGATCCTGGATCAGCGGAGCGAGCTGCCCGCGCAGTGCGGCGACGACCAGCGGCACCTGGGGAATGCCGAGGGCGGCAGTCAGCTCGGGCTGGGTGCCAGCGTCGACCTTGGCCAGCAGGAAGCGGCCGGCGAACTCGTCGGCGAGCTTCTCCAGCACCTGGTTGACCTGGAGCGAGGCCGGCACCTCATCGGCCCAGAAGCTAACCAGCACCACGACCGACATCGAGCGCTCCACGACGTCGGCGCGCAGCGCAGCCTCACTCGTGACGTCGAAGGAGTATGCGCCGGTGGCCGTCGATGTTCCTCCGGCGGCAGCGGCTACGGGGGATCGAAGCCCGGACAGGTCGATGGCGCCGGGGCGCGAGAACGATGGCGTCGTCATGGTCACATCCTAGGAGAGCGAACCCGGTGCGCAGGCGGGTGCCTGGTGGAGCGATCAGAAGCGAGCCGGCTCGCGATACTCGCCCCACTCCGCGCGGAGCGCGTCGCAGATCTCGCCGAGCGATGCCTCCGCACGCACGGCCTCGAGCATCGCGGGGATCAGGTTGGACTCGTCGCGCGAATCCTCGACCAGACGCGCGATCGCGGCGGTGACCGCGGACTCGTCGCGGTCGGCCCGCCGCGCGGCCAGCTCACGAACCTGCTCAACCTCGACCTGGTGCGAAACCCGCAGGATCTCCAGGTCGTGGGTGGTGGAGTCGGTGTGACAGTTGACCCCGACAACTCGCTTGTCCTTCTTCTCGACGGCTGTCTGGTACTGGAACGCCGCCTCGGCGATCTCGGCCATGAACCAACCGTCCTCGATCCCGCGGAGAATGCCCCGGGTCATCGGCCAGCCAGCGCCCGGCTGCCGCTCCTGTGCCTGCCGCACCGCCGAGGCAAGACCGCTTGTGTCGCTCGACCGCAGCGCACTGCCGCCCATCCTCAGGATCTGGTCGAAGACAACCTCCGCCTCGGCCTCCATCCTGTCGGTCAGCGCCTCGACGTACCAGGCACCGCCAAGGGGGTCGGCGACGTTGACGACGCCGGTCTCGTCCATCAGCACCTGCTGGGTGCGCAGCGCGATCTCGGCCGCCTGCTCGGTGGGCAGGGCGAGGGTCTCGTCGAGGGCGTTGGTGTGCAGCGAGTTGGTGCCACCGAGGACGGCAGCGAGCGCCTCGACAGCCGTGCGTACGACGTTGTTGTAGGGCTGCTGCGCGGTCAGGGAGACCCCGGCGGTCTGCGTATGGAACCTCAACCACTGTGCCCGCTCGGTCGTGGCGCCGTAGACGTCGCGCATCCACCGCGCCCAGATACGACGTGCCGCACGGAACTTGGCGATCTCCTCGAAGAAGTCGACGTGGGCGTCGAAGAAGAAGGACAGGCCAGGAGCGAAACTCTCGATGTCGAGGCCACGCGAGAGGCCGAGCTCGACGTAGCCGAAGCCGTCGGCAAGGGTGAACGCGAGCTCCTGGGCGGCGGTCGACCCAGCCTCGCGAATGTGGTAGCCCGAGACGCTGAGCGGCTTGTAGTCGGGGATCTCGTTGGCGCAGTACTCCATCAGATCGCCGATCAGGCGAAGGTGCGGCTCCGGCGGGAAGAGCCACTCCTTCTGCGCGATGTACTCCTTCATGATGTCTGTCTGCAGCGTGCCGTCCAGTCGCTCCCACGGGACGCCTTGCCGTTCGGCGGTCGCCAGGAAGAACGCGAACGCCACGACCGCCGGACCGCTGATCGTCATGGACGTCGTGACGTCACCGAGCGGGATGTCGCCGAACAGGATGTCCATGTCGGCAGCGCTGTCGATAGCGACGCCGCAGTGCCCGACCTCTCCGAGCGCGCGGGCGTCGTCGGAATCGCGGCCCATGAGCGTGGGCATGTCGAACGCAACGGACA
>JBOHDU010000564.1:0-3168 GCA_050700615.1 Nocardioidaceae bacterium | reverse complement strand
GTGTCGATCTGGGTGCGACTGACCTCGTCGGTGATCGAGCTCGTCCCGACGAGCGGCAGGGTGAAGTCGGTCGGGGTGTTGTGGTCTTCGGTGGCCAGCGTGAGGTCGGGCCTTCTCACCCTGCGGCCCGCGAGCCGCAGGCCCTCGAATGCCTGCGGGCTCGTCACCTCATGAACCAGGTGCAGGTCGATGTAGAGGAGGTCGGGCTCGCCATCGGCGGACCGCACCACGTGCTCATCCCACACCTTCTCGGCCAGAGTTCTCGCCTGTCCCTGCGGCATGCGGCCCTCCTGACTTGCATATCACCATTTGAGACGTCAATATCGAGGCATGGACAACACTGGCAACTCTAGCGGAGTCGGGGTTCTCGACAAAGCGGCCCTGGTTCTCTCGGCCCTCGAGTCGGGCCCAGCCACGCTCGCGAGCCTGGTCAGCACCACCGGGCTGGCCCGCCCGACCGCACATCGACTGGCTGTCGCGCTGGAGCATCATCGGTTGGTCACCCGCGACCTCCAGGGTCGGTTCATGTTGGGGCCACGACTCGGCGAGCTGTCGTCTGCGGCCGGCGAGGACCGGCTGCTCGCAGCCGCCGGCCCGGTTCTCGCCCGGCTGCGTGACATCACCGGTGAGTCGGCCCAGCTGTTCCGCCGGCAAGGGGACCTGCGGGTGTGCGTGGCGGCGGCCGAGCGGCCGACTGGGCTGCGGGACTCGATCCCGGTCGGGAGCCAGTTGAGCATGTTGGCCGGTTCGGCCGCGCAGATCCTGCTGGCCTGGGAAGATCCGGAACGCCTCAACCGTGGTCTGCACGGTGCTGCCTTCAATGCGGCAACGCTGGGCAGCGTGCGCAGACGGGGGTGGTCACAGAGCATCGGTGAGCGCGAGGCGGGCGTCGCCTCCGTCTCGGCCGGGGTTCGCTCGCCATCGGGAAAGGTCATCGCAGTGGTCTCGGTCTCGGGGCCGTTCGAGCGGATGAGCCGTCAGCCGGGAAGGCTGCATGCGCCAGCAGTGCTCGCCGCCGCCGAACGGCTCACCGACTCACTGAGACGGGCCGGAGACTGAGCTCAGGCTCTGTGCTCAGGTGCTGAGCTCAGGTGCTGAGCTCAGGTGCTGCGGTCGTGTGCCCGGCCGCGGCGGACTCCAGCCGAGGCGCCGCCGGTTCCGAGCCATCACTGACTGACGACGACCGGAAACGCCGGATGCGCCCACAGCGCTCACCCTGCCGACGGGCTCATCGACTCACTGCTGCCGGCGGAAACTTACGCAAACAGACTCCCCTGCTCGGCCGCGGCGGACTCGAGGCCGAGGAGGAACCGCTTTCGGTCGATACCTCCGCCGTAACCGGTCAGGCTGCCGTCGGCGCCGATCACACGATGGCAGGGAATCACGATCGGCAGCGGGTTGGCACCATTGGCCAGGCCGACCGCCCGCGAAGCGCCGGGCGGCATGCCGAGGCGCTGCGCAATCTGGCCGTAGGACACGGTCGCGCCGTAGGGGATCTCGAGAAGGGCTGCCCACACGCGCTGCTGGAAGTTGGTTCCGGTTGGCTTGAGCGACAGGTCGAAGTCGGTCCGTCGACCGGCCAGGTAGTCGAGCAGCTGCCGACGGGCCTCTCGCAGCACTGGGTCGGCCTCGTCGTCTTCGGCGCGGTTGCCGCCGGTTCCCGCAGCGTGAGGGACTGGCTTCACCACGGTTTCCTCGCCCGGGTCGAGGAACCTGATCTCGGTCAGGGCGGTGCGGTCGGACCTCAACAGGAGCGGCCCGACCGGCGTGTGGGCGAGCAACATCGTGGTCACCGCTGCTCCGGTGCGTGGTCGCGGGCAGTCGAGGCCCCCCAGACGTGCATCATCGCGTAGGAGCGCCAGGGCTTCCATCGCTGGGCGGCCTGCCGGGCGTCACCGCGCACCCCCAACCTGGTCAACCCGTGCTTCACCCCCAGGTCGGTCTCGAGGAACACGTCTCGGTCGCCCAACGAGCGAAGGGCGATGTAGTCGGCGGTCCATGGGCCGATGCCGGGCAACTCGAGAAGGTCGGATCGGGTCGTTGGCAGATCGACTCCGTGCTCGAGCAAGACCTCGCCGCTGGACACCGCGGCACCCAGCCCGACCAGAGCTCGACCGCGAGCGCGCGGCATCGGGAGGTCTTCGGGATCGATGCTCGCCACCACGTGTGGCCGCGGGAACAGGTGTGTCAGCCGGCCGCGACCCTTGACCGGCTCGCCGTAGTCGAGCACCAGGCGCCCGAGCACGGTTCGCGCACCGGCCACCGAGATCTGCTGCCCGACCACTGCCCGCACCGCCACTTCGAATCCGTCGACGTGACCCGGCACCCGAATGCCGGGCAGCGTGCGCACGCTTTGTGCCAGCAATGTGTCGCGGCCGAGATGGCCGTCGATGGCCCGCGGGTCGGCGTCGAGGTCGAAGACTCGCCGGCACCGCGCGATCACGTCGTCCCAGTCGCGCTCGTCGGCGAGGCTGACGCGGCAGCGGACGCCACCGTCGCCGGGCGTCATGACCACGAAGGCAGGCCCATGCGGAGCTCGCATGGAGCGGGAGTAGGAATGCTCGTCGCACGCCTCGATCCCGGCGACGACTCGGTCGGCCAGGAAGCCGAGCACCCCGGTGCCATCGAACGGGGTGGTCGTCGATAGCGTCACACTCCGCTCCAGCGACCTCCGCTCGCCGTGGTCGAACCCCTCAGCTGTCACGGTGTCGTTCGACATAGCCATGAACTCAACCTAGACGCGCGCACCGACAAGTTCTGAGCGGCATGAGGGGCACGGCGTAGGCCTGCCAGCAACTGCCTGCGGACCGCCAGTCTCCCGTGGCGCGGTGGGGTCAGCCCATCGTGGAATGAGCGCGGCGTGCCAGGCCAACCGGCGGGAGACGCTGGTAGCCCCGACGGGCTGCGAACCCGCGCTGCCGCCATGGGTAGAGCGCTGCGTGCCAGGCCACCCAAAACCCGGGTGCGGCAGGGAAACGCTGGTAGCCCCGACGGGATTCGAACCCGCGCTACCGCCTTGAGAGGGCGGCGTGCTAGGCCACTACACAACGGGGCCAGCGGAAGGATGAGCCTACAAGCCCAGGGCCTGGCGGCGCATCGCTGTGGTACTAGGACTCGAACCTAGACTAACTGGACCAGAACCAGTCGGGCTGCCAATTACCCCATACC
>JBOHDU010000563.1:0-1749 GCA_050700615.1 Nocardioidaceae bacterium | reverse complement strand
GGCCCGTCTAGGCCTGGCGGTGACCCCCGGTGGGATGACCGAGGCGCTCGAGCGCCGCCCGGATGTCTTGTCGTCCACTCCAAGGGCGATTTCGGCCTCTGCCACGCCCCGGTGGGCAACTTCTACGGCACTGGCTGTCGTGGCACGCGGGTGCGCTCGCGTACAACGTCGCCGGTGGCTGCGTGTCCTCGCCCTTTCGGAGGCTTTCGCCAACTGCAGGACGACCTCGATGTCCTCGTCGATGTCTTTCCGGAGGAGGCGGCGAGCGCCGAGCCTTCTTGGCATAGGCATCGCCGGGCTTGCGACCAGGACGCCTGCATTCTCGCTTGACCGCTCCCGTTCCCCGACCGGGCGAAGGGCCTCGAAGGTGACCCACACCGTCCACCGTCATCTGGGCTGCCTGCCTGCGGCACTGGCGGCGGCGAAGACCTCGGCGGCCGGCGGGCGGTCGTTCGGGGTACGAGGCCGCCACAGCCGGGTGACGGTGCCATCTACCATCACGGCGTCGCCACCGAGCTGGCGGGTGTCCTCGTCGGGCTTGGTCACCGGTTGGCGGGCGGCGACGGCGCGGGCGTAGGTGACCAGGGTGCCCGGTGAGTAGACGCGCCACCAGGGTGCTCGGCCGATACCGAGTCGGTAGTAGAGGCGTCGAGTCGGGTCGGACAGGACGAGCCCATCCCAGCCGAGGTGGCGGCAGACGGCTTCGAGCCGGTTGGCAGGGCTGAACCCCACCGCGACCAGCCCGATCGTCGTGCCGGGCTGCGCGTCGTGCACCTCGACCAGGTGCTGCTGGCAGGGCAGTCAGTGTCGGTGGCGCAAGACGACGAGCACCTGCACCCCGCCGAGGGTCCCGAGGGCCAGGTCCGGGCCTTGTGCCTGGGCGAGGGTGATGTCTTTGACGTCGATCGCGACGTGCTCGACGGTTGCCATGCGACCTCCCTGGTCTCTGCTCCCGTGCGGGTTCGCCGGCGCTTCCTTGCGCCAACGCTATTGCTACTACAGCGGTGGCGCCGCCATAGGGACGGCAAGTGACAGTCAGCGCAGACGGATTTCCACGTTGTGGCCGCAGGAGCGGGCCAGTTGCGCGTCGCGGGTCACTACTGCACACTGCAGCGCTTCGGCGAGCACGACGTACGCGGCGTCGTAGGCGCTGAGATTGTCTCGGAGGGCGAAGGCGCGCAGTCGCAGAGGTGCAGCACTCGGCCACCGCAGGATGGGCAGCGCATCGAAGTCGGTCAAGGCATCGAGCGCCCTGGCCGGGGTGATGCGGCGACGCAAAGTCTGTCCGCGCAGGGCGGACACCACCTCGAAGTCCAGCAACTCAGGGGCATGCAGGTCTTCGCCGGCGAGCTCGGCGCGGAGATCCTCGCCGCCTTCGACGGCGGTCAGCACATCGACCACGACCGCGCTGTCAACGACGATCACGCTCGGCGGCGCTGCGTAGGTTGGTCATTGCGCTCGGCCCGCGCAGCGGTGACTACGTCGACAGCCGAGGTGGTGGCCCGTTCGGCACGTAGTGCGGCCCGATCGAGCACTTCAGCAACTGTGGGACGGGCGACTTCCCGATCGATGATGTCGAGCAGGTAAGCGTTGAGCGACTGGCCACGAGCGGCCGCTCGGACCTTCAGCCCCCGGCGTGCCTCCTCGGGTACCCCTCTGATCTGCAGCAAACCCATACATCTACGTACGTTATATCAACATACATCCGATATGCAGTGTCTATTCGACCATGTACGGCGCCGGCCCTCG
>JBOHDU010000562.1:0-5544 GCA_050700615.1 Nocardioidaceae bacterium | reverse complement strand
GCCGAGGATGCTCAGGCGGCGCGTGGGAGCGCTCTGCGGCGAAATGTCCGGGCTGCGCAGCCCGCATAGTCCGTGGGGGCCATCCGACGGTGCCCCGAGCCGTCACGTCCGGGTGATTGACGCCACTTCTACGGTAGATGCAAGGGATCCACGGGTGTGGAAGGGGATGGGTGCACCATGAGGAGACGTGCGCGCTCGAGGTCGTTGATGGCGGGCCTGACGGGCGTGCTCGCTGGCCTCGTCGGCTTCGCCGGCCCGGCGTCGGCGTCGTTCACCAGCCAGCCAGTTCCGTTGGCCTGGACCTCTGACAGTCCGGTGCACGCCCTCACCGTGCACGGCGGCGTGGTCTATGTCGGCGACGCCACCACCATCGCAGCGCTGGACGCCTCGACCGGAAGTGCGATCTGGACGACGAACACCGACGGTGATGTGCGGGCGATCGCGCTCTCGAGCGACGGCAGCACGGTTCTGGTCGGTGGGGCATTCACGTCCGTCGGTGGCACGACGCACCGACACCTCGCCGCGATGACGGTGTCGACCGGCAGCGTGTTGACAGCGTGGAAGGCCGGCACGACCGGCGTCGTCAGAGACCTCGTGGTTTCCGGCGACAAGGTGTACGTCGGCGGTCAGTTCGGCAAGATCAGCGGTGTGGCCGAGCGTGGCCTCGGAGCGATCACCGTCAGCACCGGGAAGCGTGACGCGACATTCGACGCCCACGTCGACAAGAACGTGTGGGGTCTCGCGCTCAACGGGAGCACGCTCATCGCGGGTGGCAGCTTCACGACCGTCAACGGGATCCCGCGAGCGTCGATCGCGTCCTTCAACCTCGGCAACGGTGGCGCGACGACGTCGTGGTCGCCCACTCGCCTCTGTGCCGGCTGCAACAGCTACTGGGACGTCGCGACCGACGGCACGAACGCCTACGTCGGCACGTCCGGTCCAGGAGGAGCGTTCGGCGCGTTCAACCTCACGACCGGACGACAGCCGTGGCCGTACGTGCGCGCCGACGGAGACGTGCAAGCCGTGACCCTGGGACCAGACGGCCTGGTCTACATCGGTGGTCACTTCAACCGGCGGGTTGGCAACGGCGGTACGGTCCGGCACCTGCTCGCTGCCGTCAACCCCACCAACGGCTCCGTGGACCTGGGCTTCGCGCCGAAGCTCTTCACGACCTATCCCGGCGTCTGGGCGTTGGCGAGCAGCTCCTCGGTGCTGTTCGCCGGCGGCAACTTCACCGGCGTCGAAGTCAACGGTGTCAACAACCACGTGCCCTATCTGACGGCCTTCCCCGGCTAACGTCTGGCCCATCCGGCCGCGGTCGATGACACGCATCCTGAGCGTGGAGCAGGCTTCTGCGTCCCAGCGCCTGCCGGCCGGTTTCCACGGGCCCGCCAGGCGAATCTCGACCGCTCCGTGCAGCTCACAGGGCTCCTAACGTGGTCAGCGAAAGGCCAAGCGGTCTCCAGGCGGCTAGCCGATGACCTTGCTCAGGAGGGGTATCCGGCCCAGCTCAGGGAACGTATGGGTGAGCTTGAGCGTGCTGCGCGTCATCCGCAGCACCAGGAACGACGCGACCAGGGTGAGTGCCACCGCCGCGAAGAGTCCGGGGTCGATAGTGACTCGGATGACCACCAGCACTGCAGTCACCGCCGCGATCAGCAGATAGGGACGCAGGTACGCCAGCAGATCGCCCCCACGCTCCATCGTCCGTGCGAGCACGATCTGGTTCACGATGTTCTGGCCGGTCATCGTGGCTCCGTTGGCCACGGCTGCACCGAGCGCGCCGTACTTCGGGGTCAGCACCAAGGCCAGCGCCAGACAGGCGACCGCCACCGTAATGTTCGACACCACCAGGTAGCGGAGCCGGCCGTAGATCTGCAGAACGTAGATGTTGAACCCCAGCGCGATGCTGACGTAGTACCCGATCGACAACGCCAGTAGGACGCTCCCCGAGCTCGCATAGCGCTGCCCGAACAGCGTCACGGTCGTCACCGGAGCGAAGACGCTCGTCATGATGAACACAGGGAACGTCGTGACCGCGAGGAAATGAGAAGTATGCCAGTAGGTCTCCCGGACACCCGTGTGGTCGCCTCGCGCATGCAGCCGGGCCGACATGGGGAGGAACATCGTCACGAACGTCTGGTAGACGACCTGGTTGAGCCGGGCCGCGGGAAGCACAGCCCGGAAGGAGGCGACCTGGCGGGCCCCCCATGAGGCACCAAGGATGATGACGCTGCCCATATTGGTCGCCAGATAGACGAGCTCACTCGTCATGGTCGGGAGGGAGAACCCGAAGACTGCCTTCACCGGGTAGGCGACGCTCGAGAGCCGGAAGTGCTGGGAAATGCCGCGCTCGCGCAGCACCCTGACGAGGAGCACGATGTAGATCGCGATCCCGACGGCGCTCGTCACCGAGTAGCCGAGCGCGAGCTGGTAGACGGTGCCGTGCAGGGCAGCGATGAGGATGACGACGGTCAGCTGGAGCGCAGGGGTGAAAAGATACTTGCGAAAGAAGATCGCCTGCGGCTTCGAGAACACCGCGAAGATCGACACGAAGACCTGGTCGAGTGCTTGCAGAGGCGCACAGAACATCAAAATCAGCAGCACGTGGACGGCCCGGGGGTCGTCGAAGGAAGAGCCCAACAGCGGCACCGCCCACAGCGCCAACGCTCCCATCAACAGACCACTCGTGACGAGGACGGTACCGATGGCAAGGAAGATGCTGCCGAACATCCGGGGGTAGTCACCCTCCTCCTCGTACTTGGTCATGAAGCGGCTCAGCAGCTTGCCCTGGCCGAGGCTGAGCAGGATGCGGCCGGAGTTGACCAGCGTGAAGGCGTAGGCGAAGACACCGAACTCGGTCTTCGAAAGGGCCCGCACGATCACGACCTGGGTTATCACCGTGAAGCCGAGTGAGACGAAGCGCCCCGCGAGCAGGACCATCGACCCGCGGACGTGCTTCTTGCTCATTCGAGCCGCGACGGCCTCCGGCGAAGGCTCGTCTCGGGTCGACAGATCGCCACCGGCGTTCTCGCCGCTTGTCTTCATGCGTCCCCCACGAAGCGACCGCACCGGCCACTTCGGATCGTTGGTTCCAGCCCTTCAACAGAATAGAACCGGCTGTCCAACGGGGTACGCGGATTGGCGGACTCGTGGTCACGGGCACGTCTGCTGATCGCGGCCCGGACACGCCGGCCGGTCCTCGTGGTCACGGTCGTGACCGCGAGCTCCCCGCAAGGGGGCGGATCCGGTAGCCATAACGGCGGAGGAGCGGCTCCGTCGATACGCCAACCAGCCGCTGATCACGCCGGGGCATCTCGGCGCGCCACCGGTCGTCGGTGCGAATCTCTACGGAGCCCACGGTGAACCGGCTCGGGTTGCCCGCGACGATGTGGTTGGGATGCAGGAGCACGGTGTTCTTGTCCTCGAACGGCGCGCTGCCGGTCTCATCGAGCAGACTGATGATCTCGCCGACTGCTCCGCGCGGGTCGAGACAGAAGTCCTCGTAGCGCATCCGCAGGTAGGACGCCTCGGGGAGCTGGCGGAGCAGAACCTCGGTGCCGAGACCGCTTGCCCACCACCGGCGTACGGTCGACGGCAGCCGTCGTGCCGCCATCGTCTTGTCCTTTCCGGCCACGGAGTAGGCCTTGGCTTGTCGCCACGAGTGCACGACCGCCCGTGGGTCGCGCACGAGATGCACGATGTAGTGCTGGACTTCCGGCAGGCGGGCGACCACGGCGGCGTCGTGCGGCCGTTTCGACGTGTCGATGACGACACTCGAGCCGGTCTCTCTTGCAAGCGCATTGCACGCCGTTGCCACGGCTTGTCGCACCGTGGTCAAGGCGTTCCAGCCCGGGACGTCGGCGGTGGTGCTGCGCAGTACCCGCAACCGGTTGCGGGCGGCGCCGACCTCCTGCTGGGCAGCGATGATCTCGTCGACGGTCACCGTCGGGGTGCCGTCTCGGGCAGGCTGCAGGGTCGCGGCGATGACGGGCGCCCAGACCGGACAGTCCGAGGGAGGCTTTCCGCAACCGCACGGCCGCTGTTCGAGCACGCCGCGCTGCCACAACCACCGGAGCTCGCCTGCACTGACGAATCCCTCCACCTCGCTGAGGATGCTGGCGAGCAGGGTCGTTCCGCTGCGCCCCGCGCCCACGACGGAGAGCACCTTGATCGGTGCTTTCCCGTTGACCACGCCCCAACCTCCCCGCCCCGCTGATGGCGTCGATCGCCGCCCCCGGGTTCCACGAATCAGATCCGTGGTCAGCCCGCCTGCTCATATCATGGCGTGATGATCACGCCGGGGTGGGACGTTCGCGCAGACGGGTGCGCACTCCGTGCCGGTTGAGCGTCGAGGGCCCAGTTTCCTCTATATCGGGACGAGCAAGGCCGGCTCGACCTGGCTCTTCAACGCACTCTCCATCCACCCGGAGGTCTTTCTCGCGTCCAACAAGGGCCTTTACTACTTCGACCAGCATTTCGACAACGGCGAGCCCTGGTACCTCGACCAGTTCGCGGACAGTGGAGATCGCGTCGCCGCCGGCGAGATCTCCCACTCCTACCTCTCGTCCCCCGACGCGCCGGCTCGGATCGTCGCGATGAACCCAGCGATGCGGCTCCTTGTCTGCCTGCGGGAGCCGGTCGACCGAGCCTTCTCGGACTATCTTGATCTGCTGAAGAACATGCAGTACGACGGCTCGTTCGAGGGCGCCCTACAGGAGTTTCCCAGGCTGGTCGAGCGCGGGCACTACGCGAGCCACCTTCGCCACTACCTCGAGGCCTTCCCTCGCGAGCAGATCCACGTGGGCTTCTTCGATGACCTTCGAAGCGACCCACAGGCGTACGCCGAGGGCGTTTTCCGGTTCTTGGGCGTCACCCCTCTGATGCTCCCGCCTGCCGCGTTGAAGAGCCGGATGCCGGCAGGTGCACCGCGGAACGCAACCGCGGCAGCCTCGGCCAAGGCTGCATCGCAGTGGGTCAAGCGCGCCGGGCTGAGGCGAGTGCGTTCACGGGTGAAGCGGTCGGTGCTGCTGCGTCAGGCGCTCTACCGCCCCTACAAGGATGACCGTCCGAGGCTCGACCCGGAGTCGGCAGCGCGTCTGCGGGCGCAGTTCGCCGGCGAGATCCGCGATCTCGACAACCTGCTCGAAGTGCCGGTGTCGCGACGCTGGGGATATGGCACCCCCACCCGGGAGCCGTAACCGAGTGCCTCGTGATCACGACCTGAGACAGACCACGCAAGCTAGGCGGCCACGAGCGCCTGGATCCGGCGGGCCTGGTGCCGGACGAAGCCAGAGGCAAGCTTGATCGAAGCGATGCGGGCACGAGCGCGCACTCCGCCGGGTGCCTCGTCGACGAGAGCAGCCCACTTGTCCAGCAAGATCAGCAGCTGGTAGCAGCGGATCTGATCCATCGGAGCTGCCCCGTCAGGATGGAAGCCCTCGATCACGGCTGCTTCGCGACGCTCGATATCTCGGCCGGCATAGGCAAGCCCATGCGAGTGCAGCTGGAGCCCGGACAGTCGTAGGCCGACCAGGAACCGAC
>JBOHDU010000561.1:0-2473 GCA_050700615.1 Nocardioidaceae bacterium | reverse complement strand
CTGGGCTCGACCAACGGCACCTACATCGGCAGCCAGCGCATCACCACCCCGATGATGGTCTCGATCGGAGTGCAGGTACGCGTCGGCAAGACCATCGCCGAGCTGAAGAAGTAGCCAGATGGTGTTGTCGCTGCGCTACGGTGCCGTGTCCGACATCGGTCGGTCGCGCCGCAAGAACGACGACTCCGGGTACGCCGGTCCACACCTCCTCATGGTTGCCGACGGCATGGGCGGCGCCCCGGCCGGCGACCTCGCCTCGGCACTGGCCATCCAGACGGCACGACGCCTCGACGTTCCGCCGCCCGACAACCTCCTGGAGGCACTGGCCGGCGCGCTGCACCGAGCCAACGAGCGGCTTGCCGACGCGATCGAGGAGGACGACTCGGCCGACGGCATGGGTACGACTGTGACGGCGGTCCTCTTCGACAACGACAAGATCGGCGTCGCGCACCTCGGCGACTCTCGTGGCTACCTGTGGCGAGACGGCGAGCTGCTTCGCATCTCCCACGACCACAGCTGGGTCCAGAGCCTGATCGACGAAGGGCGCATCACCGAGCAGGAAGCCGCAACCCACTCCCATCGCTCCTTGCTGCTGAAGGTTCTCGACGGGCGCCACGACAACGAGCCAGATCTCACGCTGTACGACGTCCAGGCGGGTGACCGCCTGCTGCTCTGCAGCGACGGGCTCTCCGGCTTCGTCGACTCCGAACGGATCGCGCGGGTGATGTCGATCGGCAACCCGCAGTCGGTCGCGGCCGAGCTCACCCAGCTCGCGCTCGAGTCCGGAAGCACCGACAACGTCACCGTCATCGTCGGCGACGTGGTCGACGGTGAGCCCGATGGCGCCGAGCCGATCGTGGTCGGAGCCGCCGCGGACGCGCATCGAGGCCCGCTGGCCCGGTTGCGGACCTGGGCGCATCGCGATGGCGAGGATGTCGGCGAGATCCTGATGGAGGATCCTGACATCGACCCCGAGGAGCTGCGCTACGCGCCGCGCCCACCTCGCCGCTACGTGTGGCTGAAACGCGCCGCTGTGACCGTGGTGGTGCTCGCCCTGGTCGTCGCGGGGATCGTCTACGCGTACCGGTGGACCCAGGAGCAGTACTACGTCGCGGCCTACGACGGCCACGTGGCGATCTACAAAGGGGTGCAGGCCGGGCTGCCCGGCATCAGTCTCAGCCACGTCTACCAGGAGCAGAACCTCCTGCTCTCGCAGCTTCCCAGCTTTCGTCGAAGCCAGGTGGTCGATGGGCTCCGAGGTGGGAGCCTCGGCTCCGCCCATGCCATCGTGGGCCAGCTCCAAGGCTTCGCCGACGCGTGCGCGAGACGACAGATAAGCAGCACCACCACGACGGGTGCACCGACCACGACAAGGCGAACCACGAAGAGGACGACCACCCACCACACCAGACGAACCCATGCGACGAGCAGCGCCCCGAGCCGCTCGAGCACGACCGGACCGCGTCACACCAGCCGGAAGTCGCCCCGAACTGCCTCTGCCACAACATCGGCGGGGCGCAGCCAGTCGACCGGAGCCCCCGACACCGACACTGGGCCACAGGAGTGTTCTGGCGCGACCCCGCTGATCACCTCCGGAACGTCACAACCCACGGGAACCGCCCGATGAGCGCGTCGCTCGCATCGCAGGCCCGCATCGTCAACGCGTTCGTGCCGCGCCGACGGCGCGGCGCCGAGCTGTTCCTTCTGGTGCTGGCTCTGATCGTCGGTGTCGGCGCCTACGCGCTCGTCGGGATCGGGACAAAGGGCAGGGTCCCGGCCGACATCTTCGAGTACGGCGGCGGCATGGTCGCCCTCGCAGCGGTCGCTCACATCGTGGTGCGGATGAAGGCGCCGTACGCCGATCCGGTCCTACTGCCGGCCGTGGTGGCGCTCAACGGCATCGGACTGGCGATGATCCATCGCATCGACATAGGCCGGGTGGCCGCCGTCCCCGACTCGCACACCTATGCGACCCAGCAACTCATGTGGACCGCGGTCTCCGTTGTCGGGTTCGTCGCCACGCTCATCGTGATCCGTGACCACCGCAGGCTGCAGGCGTTCACCTACACCCTCGGCTTCGCCGGGATCGTCCTCCTGCTTCTGCCGCTGGCCCCCGGCCTGGGCGTCGACATCAACGGCGCCCGCATCTGGATCCACATCAGCAGCTTCTCCATCCAGCCGGGTGAGTTCGCCAAGATCTGCCTGGCCATCTTCTTCGCCGGTTACCTCGTGCTGAAGCGTGACGCGCTCGCGCTGGCCGGGCACCGCTTCATTGGAATCGACCTGCCTCGCGGCCGCGACCTCGGCCCGATCCTGCTGATGTGGCTGGTCAGCCTCGGGATCCTCGTCTTCCAGAACGACCTCGGCTCGTCGCTGATGTTCTTCGGGCTGTTCGTGGTGCTGCTGTACGTCGCCACCGAGCGCCCCAGCTGGCTCGTGGTCGGAAGTGGACTCTTCCTGATCGGCGCCTACG
>JBOHDU010000560.1:0-1993 GCA_050700615.1 Nocardioidaceae bacterium | reverse complement strand
ACCGCACCGGGCGTGGTAGACGTGTTCTGGGAGACCTCCGGGCACCACGACCTCGACCTCGTCGCTGACGTGGTGGCGATCGGCGGTCGGGTGCTGCTCAGCGCCGCCGTCGAGGATGTGCTCCCCGAACTGCCAGTGCGTGCTCTGTACACCAAGGACGTCGGCATAAGCGGCTTCGTGATCAGCCGCGCGCACGTCGACGATCTTGCGACAGCCGCCAGGGTGGTCAACCGCATGCTCGCGGCCGGTGAACTCATGCCGCGAGTCAGCGAGGTGCTGCCACTGTCGGCGACACCCGATGTACACGCACAGCTGGAATCAGGCCAGGTCGTGGGCCGGGTGTTGCTCCGACCGTAGGCGGCCGGTGGGTTGGACACGCGCATCGACCAGCCGAGATCGTCCGCGTCTTCGAGCTGTGCCGCCGTCCCGATCGTGGCCGCCTCCCAGTCGGCGAGTGCGTCCGCGACGGCCGCAGTCATCTGCTGTCTCCTCTCGTGCCCGAGCCCGGGGATCAGAAGCTGAACGTGGTTGCGCCGTCCCCGATCCACTCCCACAGCTTGACCGTGCCGCCCAACTCGGCGTTGGACACCAGGGTTGCCTCGTCCAGCTCCTTGGCGTTGAAGCACAGCGGGCAGACCAGCAGCCGGCCGCCGGCTTCCGCGTATCGGGTCAGCAGCTCGCGGATCGGCGGGCAGCCCTCGCACGCCTTGCCGGTCGCGACGCCCTCGGTCGCCAACCGGACCCCTTCCTTGCTCAGCCAGACCAGAGTCTCGCGTCCGCTCTCCGCGGCGCCGACAGCGACCAGCATGGCGACCGTCACCGTCTCCGGATCCTCGAGGCCGGTGACCAAAGAGATCGCCGCGCGGCTCATAGTGCCACCTCAGCCGTGGTCGGGTCGATGACCTGGTGGATGTGGGTGACCGAGTCGACGGGGAACCCGCCACAGCGACCGTGCTCGCGGATCAGCTCCTCGTTCTCGGCCAAGTAGACGCAGGTGATCTGGTCGTCAGTGACGTAGCTGTGCACCCACTGGATGTCCGGGCCGAGGTCGCGAAGGACCGTGTTCGACTTGGCGGCGATGGCCGCGAGCGCGGCTGCGTCAATCTGACCGGCCCCGGGGACCGTCCGCTCGATGAGGTACTTGCGCATCTTTCTTCTCCGTCCTGTTGATAGGTCAGCGCGGGTCGTCGCTGTATCCGGACGTTATGGCTGAGGCGCGGGCACGTCATGAGGTGTTCACCCCACGTCGAACGCCTCTACACTCTCGGCATGGCCGATACTCGCGCCATGTCCGATTCGAGGGTCCGGCTTTCCGACCTGCTGGTGGCGATGTCGCTGGTCACCGACCTGGGCTTCGGGCAGCCGTCGGAGCACATGCTCCGCTCAGCTCGGATCGGGATGCGGCTGGGCGAGCGGCTGGGGCTCGACACGACCCAGATGGCCACCCTGTACGACGTCGGCCTCCTGACCTACGTCGGCTGCCCGACCTACGGCAACGAAACGGCAAGGATCTTCGGGCAGGACATCGACTTCCGCGCGAACGCGGTGCAGCAGGATCTGGCCGGGTTCCCCGCCATGGTGTTCATGCTGCGGCGCGTCGGTCACGGGAGCTCGGGCTTCAACCGTGCCGTCCAGGCCGCCACGTTCATGGCGACAGGCGGCCGCGCCGTCGTCGAGCAGATGGCCGCGCACTGCTCGGCTGCGGGCACGCTCGCCGACCGTCTCGGGCTGGGCGATGACGTCCGAGCGGGCATCGAGCAGGCGTACGCCAGATGGGACGGTCGTGGAGTTCCCAGCACCCTGTCCGGCAGCCAGCTGTCACTGGCGGCCCGGATCTCGCACGTCGCCGAGGCGTGCGAGGTGTTCGAACGTACCGCCGGAGTCGGTGCGGCCGTGGACGTGGTCCGTTCGAGGACTGGCACCCATTTCGACCCCGAGATCGCCAAGACGGCAGCGACACACCCCGAAGAGCTCTTCGACGGCATCAACGACG
>JBOHDU010000559.1:0-3823 GCA_050700615.1 Nocardioidaceae bacterium | reverse complement strand
ATGCTCGTCTGCGCGCTACTCGCCGGAAGCGCTTCAGCGGCGACCCGTGGCTGTCAACCACCTCGCGTTGACCGGAGCGGTTCCGACGCTACGGGCGTCGTAATCTCCTGCGTGGACAAAGAGATGGGGCGACTCAGCCAAGCGTATCCCAGCAGGGATGTCAGTCGCGAAACCACCATCTACGTTTGGCTCCCAAACTGTCCTCAGGCCACCCCCAGCAATGCTCGATCAGTCAATATGGACTGCCGAGGTGCGCATCTTTGCCCCACTCCACAACTTCGGGCAATGACACTCTATGCACAGCGACGGAACGACACTTTGGGAGGATTCACCAACGCGCCATGGGTGTATGTCACGTCGGAGTGCCGGAAGCCGAGGCGCACGGACGGCACGCCGCGGCGCATGGCGTTGACCTGGAGCGACGTGCTGAGCGCCGTACGCCGGGTGGGGGTGCCCGCCCTCGACGTGCACGCACCACGCCTGACCCTCGTCAACCTCAAGACGACCTTCTATACCGAGCCGGTCACGATAGACCGCAGGTTGACGATCATCGGGTACGACGTCGACGTCCAGGTCGAGCCGGTGGCGTACGTCTGGACCTGGGGCGACGGGTCGCAAACGACCACGACATCGCCCGGCAGGCCGTTCCCTGCCAGGGACGTCACCCACACCTATGTGCATGCCGCCGATGATCAGCACCCGGTCGAGTTGAGCGTCGACGTGAGCTATCGGGCGCGTTACCGCGTGGACAACGGGGCCTGGCAGCGCATCCCCCAAAGGCTGACTGTCGCGGGTCCGCTAACCCGGATGCCCGTCAAACAGGCATCGGCGGTGCTGGTCTCACACAACTGACGAGCCTCACGACCCGGTAGGCAGATAGAGCGGCTCGCCGGGCCGGATCGCCCCGGGATCGGAGAGCGAGTTGAGCTCCATGATCTTGTCGACGATCGGCCGCGGATCCTGGCCTGGGGCAACCTCGCCGGCGACCTGCCACAGCGTCTGTCCTGACTGCACGATCACGGTGCGGTCGTGGATCTGGTGCGCCGAACCGGTCGACGCCGCTGGGCTCCCGAGAAGGCTGAGCGCGGTCAGAGCGGCCGCGAA
Source organism: Nocardioidaceae bacterium (assembly GCA_050700615.1). GTDB lineage: Bacteria > Actinomycetota > Actinomycetes > Propionibacteriales > Nocardioidaceae > JBOHDU01. The sequence goes on along the minus strand of JBOHDU010000559.1, from coordinate 2,719 downwards.
CACGACGATGAAGACAGCCACCCGTCCGCGGTGGGTCAGCCGCAGCGGCGGAGGGCTCGCGTCGGACGGCGGCCACGGCACTGACACCGCACCGATCGGCACAGTACGCATCGGGACTGCACGCGTCGGGACTGCGCGCGTCGGGACTGCACGCGTGGGCACCGTGGGCACCGGGAGTGCACGGACCGGGAGGGCGCGCGGCGAAATGGCCGGTGCTTGCACCTCCCGCAGCGATACCGGCCGGGGAGTGTAGAACCGCTCCCTCGGCGACTCGACCTCGAGAACTGCGCTGCTCATACCAGACCTCCTAACGTTGTGACCGGCCCCGGGTGGACCGCTGATGGCGTTGTGCTCGGCTCGACCCCAGATGTATCGGTGCGGACCGACAACGGTCGACTCTCATGAGCGGCGACCAGGTGTGACCTGGTCGGCCGCCCAGCGAACGAAGATTCGAAGATACATTCGATCGAACACATGTGCGAACCGTGGCACCGGCCAGAGACAGAGCTCAAGAAGTTTTTTCGAACGCACGTTCGAGACGCTCTAGGAACCAGGAAGCGGTCGGCCCCATCTGTGGGTCACGGGCTCCGCCGGAGGGCCAGTCGATGCACCGCACAGGAGGCAAGGACGTTGCCTACACGATGACCGAACGGCCACGCAGGGAAGGTCGCTTCGACCGGCGGCCTCGTTACCTCACAGCGGTCGCCGCGAGCCAAGCTAGTCTTCGAGCAGGCCGGAGGAGGACCATGAGCGACCAGCCCACGGAATCCACGTTCAACGCGTCCGAGGACCCTTTCGACGACATCTACGCCGCCGTCGGCGACGATCTCTCCCGAGTTCCCTGGGCGGGTCTGGCCCCCAATCCGCTGCTCGTCGACTGGTTCGAGCATCCACCGCCAGGAGCCGAGGCCCCAGCGATCCCCGAGGCCGAGATGCCGCCACGAGCGCTCGTCATCGCGTGCGGCCTCGGCGACGACGCGGAGGAGCTGTCCAGCCGCGGCTACGACGTCTGCGCCTTCGACTTCTCCCCCACCGCCATCGGCTGGTGCCACCGCCGCTGGACCGACTCCACGGTTGACTACCGGGTGGCCGACCTGTTCGAGCTGCCGGCAAGCTGGCAGGCGGGCTTCGACCTGGTCGTCGAGGTCAACACTATCCAGTCCCTTCCCCCCGAGCAGCACCGATCTGGGATCGCGGCAGTCGCCCGTGCGGTCGCTCCGAACGCCGTCCTCTTCGCCCGATGCTCGGCACGCGAGGATGACGAGCCAGCTCCCCATCGCCCGTGGAGACTTACCCGCACCGAGCTTGCCGCGTTCGCCGAGGAGGGCCTCGATGAGCGGGACTTCTATGACGGAGTCACCGCCAATGGGCGGCGACAGTTCCGACTGATCTATCGCCGGCCGGCCGCGCCGGCGTAGGAGCGTGCCCCACACAGGGCCGTCGTCTGCTCCACGACCAACACGCCCGATTCGAACAGATGTTTGAAAGTGTCGGGCGCAAGGTCTACCGTCGGGCAGACGGGACACAAGCGATCGGGGCCGGGCGCGGCCAACTCGCCTGGGCCTCGTGTCCACCCGCCTGACCGCACGCAGAGGTGACGAAAGATGGCCCGTAGCAACGGCAACGATCCGCCCCACAGCAGCTTTCGGGGCGCCGGCGTGGGTTCGGCGTCCGCCGAAGGCGCCGACCAGGCCGCCCGATCCGACGTACACGTGCTCCCCGACGGGCCACCCGATGCGGCTGGCCTGACGCCACGTCAGCGACGCGTGCTCGCGGTCATCCGAGACTCGGTCGAGGCTCGCGGCTACCCTCCGAGCATGCGCGAGATCGGCCACTCGGTCGGATTGACCAGCACGTCGTCGGTGGCGCACCAGCTGCGCGTGCTCGAGGGCAAGGGCTACTTGCGGCGGGATCCAAACCGGCCGCGCGCCGTCGAGGTGCTGATGCCCGACGATCGGGAGACCGCGGTCACCTCGTCCTACGACGTCACCGGCATCGGCGATGCGCACCCGAGCGCCGTCTACGTCCCGCTTGTCGGCCGCATCGCGGCTGGCGGGCCCATCTTGGCGGAGCAGCAGGTCGAGGAGGTCTTCCCCCTCCCCAAGCAACTGGTAGGCGAAGGCACCTTGTTCCTCCTCGAGGTCAAGGGCGAGTCGATGATCGACGCCGCCATCTGCGACGGCGACCTCGTCGTGATCAGGCAGCAACCCAACGCCGAGAACGGCGAGATGGTCGCCGCCATGATTGACGGCGAGGCGACCGTCAAGACCTTCCAGCGCAAAGGCGGCACGGTGAGGTTGTTGCCGCACAACCCTGCCTTCGAACCGATCGACGGCACCGACGCGACGATCCTCGGCAAGGTCGTCACGGTGATGCGCCGGGTCTGACACCACCGCCGGCGGGGTCGCTCGCCCACGCTAGCAATCTGGGCGGTGGGATGAGCCCTCATCCCACTCGGGCAGGCCCCATCAGGTGCTGTCCGCGGTGAGGCGATGCAGGGCGGCCTCGGCGACCTCTGGGTCGTACGTCGTCCACATCGGCGGTAGCGAAGCGCGCAAGAACGAGCCGTACCGGGCGGTGGCAAGTCGCGGGTCGAGAATCGCCACGACCCCCCGGTCGGTCCGGGTCCGGATCAGCCGGCCGGCTCCTTGTGCCAGGAGCAACGCGGCGTGGGTGGCCGAAACCGCCATGAAGCCGTTGCCCCCAGCCCGGTCAGCAG
>JBOHDU010000558.1:0-7531 GCA_050700615.1 Nocardioidaceae bacterium | reverse complement strand
GCATGCCCCCAGTGCGGGCTTCAGCCAAGGCTGGGCGTTCCTGCGGCTGGACCGGCGCGAGGACCTGGATCGCTTCTGGACCGCGGCGACGCCCGAGGGTGAGGGCGAGGACCCCTGGGCCGAGGGGATGCGTCGGGCTCCGGTGATCGTCGTACCGCTGTCGTGCAAGCGCAGCTACCTCGACCGCTACGCCGAGCCGGACAAGGGATGGACCGATCGCGACGAGACGCGCTGGCCGGTGCCGTACTGGGACATCGACACGGGTATGGCCGCCCTGCTGATGCTTCAGACGGTCGTCGACGAGGGCTTGGGGGCGTGCTTCTTCGGGATTCCACCGGAGCAGATTCCGTCGTTCCGTGCGGCCTTCGGGGTGCCGAAGGACTTCACTCCCATCGGCGCGCTCACCATCGGACACCGGGCCAACGACCGCCGGTCGCCTTCACTCAAGCGCGGCCGGCGTGACCTCGCCGAGGTCGTCCACCATTCCACCTGGTAACCGTCGAGGGGGTGCCGGCGGCCGGGCTGCTCAGCCCGGATCGGGCTCAGTGTGCGAGGGCCAGCTCCGGCCGGTTCCAGTTCCTCGTGCGGTCGACGGCAGTCTCGACCTGCGCGGCGAGCGCGTAGAGCAGGTGGTCCTGACCCGGCTTCCCGGCGAGCATGGTGCCGATCGGTAGCCCGGCCGACGACCAGCCGGTGGGCAGCGACACCGCCGGCATGCCGGTGACGTTCCACGACGAGGTGAACGGCGTGAACAGTTTCTGGGCCTCGAAATCGGCTGCCGGATCGTCGTCGTTGCGGATGCCACCTACCGGGGCCGGCAGTTGGGCCAGCGTCGGTGTGAGCACCACGTCGTACGCCGCCAGGGTGCCCAGCGCACGAGCACCGGCCTGAGCCATCGCAACCAGGGCGGTACCGAACTGCGGCCCGGTGGTCTCGGCCGCCCGCTCACGGAACCAGCGGGTGAGCGGACGCAGCAACTGCTCTCGGGCGGGGTCGACCGGCCACATCGCGGCCGTGACCGACCAGACGGTCTCGAACGCGCCGATCACGCCGTCATCAAGAGGCCGGTCGATCTCGATGACATCGTGGCCCAACTCGGACAGCAGATGGCTCGCATCCTCGTAGGCGGCCAGCACCTCCGGCTCGACCGTCGCACCCGCGACAGGCGGGATACAGAACCTGGCGACGCGAAGCCGGCCAGGGTCTCGGTCGCACCAGTCCAGGAACGATGCGCCGTCCGGTACGGGGGCCGCCCACATCGCATCGGTTGGGCTGGGTCCGGCGAGGACGTCGAGGAATGCGGCACTGTCCCGCACCGTGCGGGCGATCGGGCCGGCCGTCGAGAGGCCTGTCACGTCGCCGTAGATCGGCGCCCGGCTAATCCGGCCGCGGCTCGGCTTGAAGCCCACCAAGCCACAGACACTGGCCGGGATCCGGATCGAGCCACCGCCGTCTGAGCCCTGAGCGACAGGCAGCAGCCCGGCCGCGACCGCTGCCCCGGCCCCTCCCGAGGATCCGCCCGCGCTGCGCTCGAGGTCGTACGGCGTGCGCGCCGGGGGCGCCACGTCAGGCTCGGTGTAGCAGGGGCAGCCGAACTCGGGGGTGTTCGTCTTGCCCAGGCTCACCAGGCCAGCTGCGTTGACCCGGCGTACGACCTCGTCGTCGAACGGAGCGATCAGGTCGGCGGTGGCGGCTGACCCGAGCTTGACCGGGATGCCCGCCACGAAGTTGAGGTCCTTGATCGCCGTCGGCACACCGTCGAGAGGGGACAGTGGCTCGCCCTTCCGCAGCCGCTCGCTGGCCTCCTTTGCCGAGTGCCGCGCCGCGTCGGCGGTCACGGTGACGAACGCGCCGACGACCTCGCTCAAGGCTTCGACCCGCCCCAGGTAGTGCTCGGTCGCCTCGACCGGGGTCGTGTCGCCCGCAGCGAACGCCTCGGCCAGCCCCAAGGCGGTCGCGGGATACGAGGACTGCATCGTCGCCATGCCGCCCACCCTATGACTCGCCCTTTCCGACCGGAACCGAACTCTCGCCCAAGCAGCTGGACGCCGAGGTCAGCGGCCGCCGGCTTGGCGGGTGATGTAAGTGAGCGCGACGAACGACGCGAAGACGGCCAACTGGTCATCACCGCCGATGGCGACCGAGCGCTGCCCGGAGCGCTCTACTCCCTTGACCCACGAGGCCAGCTCCGCCATGTCTGCGGTCTGCAGATCGACCTCGAGCTCCACGGGCACGTCGACCCGAGGGGGGGCGATCGCACCGCTCCTCACCGCTCTCACCGCCTGACGCGCGCCGTCGCGGACCAGCTCGCGAGCGTCCTCGGGGTGCAGGTTGTGCGCACTGAAGCGCGTCACGGACTCCTTCACCGCTACGCCGACGCAGTCGGGTGCGAAGGACACCGCCTCGCCGAGGGTGACGCTGTCGCCCGTGATCAGCGCGATCGGCACGTCGTACGCAGCGGCCACCAACGCGTTGATGCCACTCTCGCCGACGTCGTGTCCGCCCAGCCGCACGCCGCTGATCACGTCGGGGTTGTAGGTGTGAGACAGCGCTGACGACGGACCCGAGATCGAGCCGTGGTAGCCGACGAAGAACACCGCGTCGAACGACCCGTCGAGCCCCTGCATCATGTAGCCCGGCTTGTGCCGGCCGGACAGGTAGCTCGCCGGCCGGCTGAGCTGCGCCGGGTCGAGGTTGAACATCGCGCCGTGGGAGTCGTTGACCACCACCGCGTCGGCCCCCGCTTCGACGGCTCCTTCGATCGCGGCGTTGACCTCGGCCAGCATGAGCGCACAGCCCGTGGCGTACGACGGACCGCCGGCGGGCTGGCACTGCGACCAGTCAACGATCCCGGCGACGCCCTCCATGTCACACGAGATGAAGATCTTCACGGTGGCGAGCGTCTCAGACGCATGAGCGCATCGGGTGCCCGGGTCAGCCGCGGGCCGCGCGAATGGTCTCCTTCAGCGAGCTCATGGTGGCGAGCACGGCGGTCGGCTCGTAGCCGCAGTGGGCCATGCAGTTCGCACAACGCGGGTCGCGGCCCCGACCGTAGCTGTCCCAGTCGGTCGTGTCGATGAGCTCCTGGTAGGTCTTCGCGTAGCCGTCCGACATCAGGTAGCACGGCCGCTGCCAGCCGAAGAGCGAATAGCTGGGGATACCCCATGCCGTACACGCGAAGTCGGTCTTGCCCTCCAAGAAGTCGAGGAACAACGGCGAGTGGTTGAGCCGCCACCGTTTGCGGTTGCCATCCGAGAACGCCTTGCTGAACAGCGCGTGCGTCTCCGCAACGCCCGGGAAGTGCTCCTGGTCGGGGGCCTTCTCGTAGGCGTACGCGGGCGAGATCATCATCTCGTCGACCTCGAGATCGTCGTTGAGGTAGTCGAGCACGTCGATGACGTTCTGCGGGGTGTCGGTGGTGAAGAACGTCGAGTTCGTCGTCACCCGGAATCCGCGGGCCTTCAACCAGCGGATGGCCTCGACGGCCTCGTCGAACACGCCGTCTTGGCACACCGATGCATCGTGCCGCTCTTGCAGCCCGTCGATGTGAACGGTGAACGCGAAGTAGGGCGACGGCTTGAAGTCGAAGCGATCCCACCACTTGCGCACCAGCATCGCGTTGGTGCACAAGAAGACGAACTTCTTCCGGGCCACGAGCTCGTTGACGAGCGTGTCGATCTCGGGATGCATCAGCGGCTCGCCGCCGGCGATCGAGACCATCGGTGCCCCGCACTCCTCCATCGCGGCAAGCGCCTGCTCGACCGACATGCGTCGCCGAAGCTCGTCGGCCGGCTGCTGGATCTTCCCGCAGCCTGCGCACTTGAGGTTGCACGCGAACAGCGGCTCGAGCTCGACCAGAAGCGGGAACTTCTCGCGCCGCTTCAGCTTCTGCTTGAGCAGGTATCCGCCGATCTTGATGGACTGCCGCAACGGCATGCTCATGCGGACCGCACCTCCTTGGGTAGCGTGAACCGAACGTTCTCGGTGATGTGCTGGCGGTCGTGGGTCTCCACCGGCCCCAACCCCCGTAGTCCTGTGATGATCTCATCGACGAGCGTGGTGGGCGCCGACGCCCCAGCCGTCAGCCCGACGCGACGTACACCAGCCAGCCAGTCGAGGTCGACGTCACCGACATCATCGACGAGGTACGCCGGCGTACCCCCGCGAGTCGCCGTCTCCACCAGCCGTTGGCTGTTGGACGAGTTCTGCGAACCGACAACGAGGACCAGGTCGGAGTCGCTGGCGACCTCCCTCAACGCATCCTGCCGGTTGGTGGTGGCATAGCAGATGTCGTCGGACGCCGGGGCACGAAGAGCGGGGAAGCGTCCCCGGAGCACGGCCACGATCTCCTCGACCTCGTAGGACGACAGCGTCGTCTGGACGAGGTAGGTGACGCGGTCGGGGTCGGGGACCTGCACGGTGTGCGCATCGTCGATGTCTTCGACGAGCACGGTGCGGTCGGGGCGCTCGCCCATGGTGCCTTCGGTCTCCTCGTGGCCAGCGTGCCCGATGAAGATGATGGTGTCGCCGCGACCAGCGAAACGGCGTACTTCGGAGTGCACCTTGGTGACAAGTGGACAGGTGGCGTCGATGACGTCGAGCTCGCGGCTGCTGGCCTCGCTCCACACCGCGGGGGACACGCCGTGCGCGGAGAAGACGACAGTCGCACCCTCGGGCACGTCGTCGAGCTCGTCGACGAAGACCGCGCCCCGGTTGCCGAGCTCGGACACGACGTGCTGGTTGTGCACGATCTGCTTGCGCACGTAGATCGGCGCACCACGCTGCTCCAGCGCCCGCTCAACGACCTCGATGGCTCGCTCGACTCCGGCGCAGAACGAACGTGGCCCCGCGAGCAGCACCGTGCGAGGGCCGACCGCACGGGCCCAGCTCTCGACGGCTGGGGCGACTGTCTTGAGGGTGCTCAGGGCAGCTCGGACGCGATCCAGAGTGGCCGGTTGAAGCAGTCGCTCGCCGGCGACGTCGGCCACCACCCGGACTACGGCCGACGGTCGACCCTCGGCCACCAGCCAGGCCGACTCCATGTCGACGGCAAGGTGCCCCGCCTCGAACAGCCGCCGGCGAGTGCTGTCACCCGCAAGGCGCCGGGTGCTCACGACACCGCCGACATGCACCGGCAGGCCGAGCTGGCGCAGCCGGTGGGCCAACAGCGGAGCGCTGTCGCAACGCACCGGCGCTCCTTGCCCAGAAGCGTCGTAGACGGTATCGGCCACGACGACGTCGCCGGCACGAAGCGCGGGGTCAACGCCCCCAGCTATCCCGACGACTGCGATGGCCGAGGCGTCGGCGAGCGTGGCCGAAGCGGCAGCGCGCCGAGACCGAGCCGGCCCGACGCCCGTCCTGACAAGCTGACCCGCCGATGGGTCGACCAGGGTCGAGCGGAACGCCTTGGCCTCCATGCGCATGGGGATACAGAAGGTCGGTGCGGACCTCATCGAGACCTCCACTCATCGGGACCGAGGTCCCTGCCGAGGCAGCGACCGAGGGCGTTCATCGGGAAGACGACACGGTACAGGTGATAGTTGATGTAGAAGTCGCCCGGGAAACCGGTCCCCGTGAACTCGGGCTCGTCCCATCCTCCGTCCGGCCGCTGATGCTGCACAAGCCATTTGAGTCCACGGTCGACCGCAGGAGAGGCGGTGTGACCCACGGCGTGCAGGGCGAGAAGCGCCCACGCCGTCTGCGAGGCGGTCGACGCCCCCTTGCCCCGCCACTCGGGGTCGGTATAGGAGCGCAAGTCCTCTCCCCAGCCGCCGTCATCGTTGCGGTGCGCAACAAGCCAGCTGGTCGCGAGCTGGAGCGCCGGATGGTCGCGGGGTAGGCCGGCGGCGACGAGTGCGGGAACGACGGCGCCGATGCCGTAGACGTGGTTGGCACCCCATCTCCCGAACCACGAGCCGTCGGGCTCCTGCGCCTCGAGCAGCCACTCGACCCCTCGCTGAAGGGATCGCCCGTCGCGGCCCTCGTGCGCAAGCATCTCCACGACGTGTGCGGTTACGTCAGCGCTAGGTGGGTCGATGACGGCACCGAAGTCGCAGAAGGGGAGTCGAATGACCAGCTCGCGCGTGTTGTCAGCGTCGAACGCAGCCCAACCGCCGTCGCTGGACTGCATGCCCTCGACCCAATCGGCGCCACGCCGGATCGCTTCGGTGGCGGTCGTGGGCCCAGACCCGCGACGAAGAGCCATCACGACCTCCGCGGTGTCGTCGATATCGGGGTAGAGGTCGTTGTCGAACTCGAAGGCCCAGCCACCCGGCGCGAGATGTGGACGGCGTACGGCCCAGTCGCCCTTCACCTTGATCTCTTGGCCCTGCAGCCAGCTCGACGCCCTCTGCATCGCCCGATGGTCGGGGCCGACACCGGCATCGGCAAGGGCGAGCATTGCCAGCGCCGTGTCCCAGACCGGCGACTGACAGGCCTCGACCCAGCGGATCGGCTCACCGGCGCTCTCGTCGGTCACGATGAAGCGTTCCCAGCCGTGCAAACCGTTGGCCAGCACGGGATGCTCGAGGGGGTAGCCCATGGCGTGCAGGGCCATCAGTGAGTAGACCCAGGGCGGCTGGATGCCACCCCAGGATCCGTCGGCCTCCTGGCGCTCGATCACCCACGTCGCTACCCGCCGCAGCGCCAGCTTCCGCACCACCTTGGGGGCGTGTCGGTCGTAGGCGTGCAACGCCCGGTCAAGCACGCCGAACGCGCGGTCCCATCCACGGGCCGGACGGACGGCTGCCTCGACTCCCGACCGCAGCTCCCGGACGCTGAAGCCGAGCTCCCGCTGCGGCCGCAATGCACACAAGGCGGTGAGCGGCGCAATCGTCTGCCGTGCCCAGCAGGCGAAGTCGTAGAGGTTCAAGGGGACCCACGACGGGAGGAAGACCAGCTCTGGGGGCATCGACGGCAGCTCGTCCCAGCTCCACTCGCCGAACAGGGCAAGCCAGATCCGGGTGAAGACACGGGTCGCCTCCAGCCCGCCGTGGCCGAGCACCAGCGCCCGCGCGCTGACCATGTGCGGCTCGTCGCGGCGATCTCCGGCGAGTCGAAGGGCGACGTAGGCCTCGACGGTGGTGGAGGGGTCGGCCGGGCCGCCCTCGAAGTTCGCCCATGAGCCGTCGGCCCGCTGCTGGCTACGGATCCAGCGGGCTGAGCGCGCCGCCTCGTCTTCGGTGAGGATGCCGAGGAACTGCCGCATCAGCAGGTCTTCAGCGTCCATCGTGACGTTGGTCTGGAGCAGGCCACGCCACCATCCGTCGGTGGTCTGGAGAGACAACAAGTAGTCGACTGCACGGTCGAGCGCCGCGTCGACCTCGTCCTGGCGACGCACCTGCGCCGGGACACCGGCGGTGAGGTCGGTGATGTTGGAATCCGCTGAGCCTGCCACGGTCAGTGGTCTCTCCTTCCCAGCATCTCGGTCAGTGCCCCGAACTCGTCGAGCACGTCGTCGGGGAGGCTCAGCTCGTCGAGGGCCTGCATGGCCGCGGTCGACTCACGATCGACGGCGTCCTCGGCCCACGCC
>JBOHDU010000557.1:0-10138 GCA_050700615.1 Nocardioidaceae bacterium | reverse complement strand
CGTCCTACCTGATGAAGTCCCCGCCGGTGCAGCGTCCCGACGACGAGGGCCGTGCTTCCGTCGAGGCGTTCATCCGCGGGGACGTCGACCGCTGACCTATCCGGATCCGCCCGCTGTACGTCGACCGGCCCGCGCTGCTGCGAAATAGCGCGGGCCGGTGACGATGCCGCCCCAAAGCGGCGCGTCAGGCACACTTGGGCGATTATGCGGTTCGTCGGCGACCTCAGGCACCTGCTGAAGGGGGCACGCTTTCGGCAGGTCTTTGCCGTGCGTGTCACCAGCCAGTGCGCCGACGGGGTCTTCCAGGTGGCGCTGGCGTCCTATGTCCTGTTCTCTCCCGAGCAAGAGCCCGACGCCCGCGCGATCGCCCTCGGCCTGGCCGCGATCCTGCTGCCGTTCAGCGTGCTGGGGCCTTTCGTCGGAGTGTTCCTCGACCGGTGGAGCCGACGTCAGGTGCTCGTCTGGTCCAACCTGCTGCGCGTCGTTCCGGTGCTGGTGTGCGCGGTCATCATCGCGGCCGGTCTCCCGGAGTGGCTGCTGTTCGCCTTCGTGCTGCTGGCCTTCAGTATCAACCGCTTCCTGCTCGCGGCGCTGTCTGCAGCCCTCCCCCACGTGGTGGTGACCGACGACCTGGTGCTGGCCAACGCGATAACACCGACCAGCGGGACGATCGCGTTCATGACCGGCCTCGCCGTCGCCACCGGGTTACGTCCGGTGGTGCCGGGCTCCCAGCCAGCCGCGGTCATCGTCTGCGGGTCGGCTCTGGTCTACCTTGCGGCCGCTGCGCTCGCGGCGCGGATACCGCGAGACCTACTGGGACCGGACTTCGACCCCGCGTTTCCCGCCGTCCGCCAGGCGGCGCGCCACGTGGCCCGCGGCCTCGTCGCCGGAGTCCGCCATCTCCACGAACGCCCGACCGCGGGCCACGCGCTCGCGGTGATCGCGGCGCATCGCTTCTTCTATGGCCTCAGCACCGTCACGCTGATCTTGTTGTACCGCAACTACTTCTACGCTCCCACGGACACGAGCGCGAGCCTCGAGGGCCTCTCGATCGCGGTCCTGGTGTCCGGGCTGGGCTTCTTCATGGCGGCGGTCGTCACACCTGTCGCGACCGCCAGGATGGTGCCACAGGCGTGGATGCTTACCCTGCTGGTCACCGCCGCCGTCATCGAAGTCTTCCCCGGCGGCATGTTCACCGAGCCCACCGTCCTCGTGGCAGCATTCGTGCTCGGGATCTCCGCGCAGGGCGTCAAGATTTGCGTGGACACGCTCGTGCAGGCCGGTATCGATGATGCGTTCCGCGGCCGGGTTTTCGCCCTCTACGACGTGATCTTCAACGTCGTGTTCGTGCTGGCCGCGGCCGTCGGCACGCTCGTCGTCCCCACCCGGGGCAAGTCGTACCTCGTGGTGGCGATCGTCGCCATCGGCTACCTGGTGACGGCGGCTGTGTACCTGTCCCGGCTTCGGCTTGAGGCGATGACGCCGACCGGCGAACCAAGCCGCGGCTAGCGGATCAATGCTCGTCCGCCCACCAGGAGAGCAGCGCCTCGCGGGCGCGATCATGCCCGAGTGGACCCTCGTCGAGCCGCAGCTCGAGCAGATACCGGTACGCCCTGCCGACCACGGGACCTGGCTCGACTCCCAGGATCTCCATGATCTGTCGCCCGTCGAGGTCGGGTCGCATTGCAGCCAGCTCCTCTTCGGCCGCCAACCGGTCGATGCGCTCCTCGAGCTCGTCGTAGGTCTGCCGTAGCCGCTCCGCCTTGCGCTGGTTCCGGGTAGTGCTGTCGGCCCGCGTCAGTACGTGCAACCGCGACAACAGCGGACCTGCGTCGCGTACGTAGCGTCGCACCGCGGAGTCGGTCCACTCACCGGATCCGTAGCCATGGAACCGCAGATGCAGCTCCACCAGCCTGGCGACGTCGTCGATCCGCGCACCAGCGAAGCGCAGCGTTTGCATCCGTTTCCTCGTCATCTTGGCTCCGACAACGTCGTGGTGATGGAACGTCACCGTCCCGTCGTCGGCGAAGCGGCGAGTGCGCGGCTTGCCGATGTCGTGCATGAGCGCGGCGAAGCGGGTGGTGAAGTCGGGCCCCCCGTCCGGCAGCCGCCCTTCGAGCGCGATCGCCTGGTCGAGCACGGTCAAGGTGTGCTCGTAGACATCCTTGTGGCGGTGGTGCTCGTCGAGCTCTAGTCGAAGCGCTGGCAGCTCGGGGAGGATCTGGTCGGCCAGCCCGGTCTCGACCAGAAGCCTGAGTCCGAGACGGGGGTACGGCGCGAGGATCAGCTTGACCAGCTCCTCGCGGACTCGCTCGGCGGACACTATCTGGATTCGCTCGACGAGCGAGTGCATCGCAGCGACCACGTCGGGTGCGACAGAGAATCCGAGCTGCGCCGCGAACCTGGCCGCTCTCATCATCCGCAGCGGGTCATCGTTGAACGACTCCTCAGGCGTCCCTGGCGTCTCGAGGACACGGCCGGTGAGCGCTCGGATCCCCCCGAACGGGTCGACGAACTCCTGGCTCGGCAAGACGATCGCCATCGCGTTGATCGAGAAGTCTCGCCGTCGGAGATCTCCTTCGAGGCTATCCCCGAACGCGACCTCGGGTTTGCGTGAGGTGGGTGCATAGTGCTCGGACCGATACGTCGTTATCTCCAGCTGCCACTGGTCGACTCTGGCCCCGATGGTGCCGAAGTCGCGCCCGACGTCCCAGCGCGCATCGACCCAGCCGCTCAGGCAGCGTTCGATGTCGGACGGGCGGGCGGAGCTCGCGAAGTCCAGGTCCGAGCCCAGCCGTCCCAGGAGCGCATCGCGAACCGAGCCTCCGACGAGGGCCAGCTCGTGCCCGGCGGCGGCGAACCGGCTCCCCACCCCCTCGATGACCGGCGCGGCGCGCAGTAGCTCGCGGACGGCCGTGCGCTGAACGTCGGACAGGGCGCGCTTTTCGGTCGACACGAGGGACAACTGTATGGGGAGGGTGTTACCCGCGCTGGTGGCGAGGGCGTGCGACGACGTCCGCACATTACGATTCACCCGTGACGAGTCATCCGGACCAGCGACGGTGATGGGCATCCGACTGATCCCGTCCCCCCGTGTCGCAGGCCTGCTCGTCGCGTTGCTGATGGCGGTGGGCGGCGCGCCGTATGCGGTGGCGGCCGCGGACGCCGGCGCCACCTCGCCCGCTGCCGCCACCGGCTTCGACTCGCCCGACCTGGAGGTCACGATCCATTCGGTGCAGCCCCTCACGCTCACCCGGGGGAAACCGCTTCGGATCACCGGGCACGTCACCAACGACGGCATCGACACGTGGACCGCGGCCCAGGTCTACCTGGTGATGTCGCCCGTGCCCGCGACGACACCGAGCCAGCTCGCGGCGATGTCCACCATCGCCCAGTACGAAGCCACCGAGTCGCGGGTCTACGCGTACGGCTTGTTCGACCAGATCGGTGACCTCCCACCGGGTGCGACCACGCCGTACCACGTATCAGTCCCCTACGGCGACCTGCCGATGAGTGGGGCGGTCGGCGTCTACCACATCGGTGTCATTGTGCTCGCCACCGCGCCCGACGGAACCCGCACCGCCGATCCCCTGACCCGGTCGGACACCACGGTGCCACTGCTTCCCAAGACGACGGCCCACCTCAACGACGTCGGGGTTGTCACGCTGCTTCCGATCACCTCACCGATTCATCGCGGCCCCGACGGCGCCTTTCTCGACGACGACCTGGCCGCCAAGCTCGAGCCGGGCGGACGGCTCTGGAACCTGCTCGACTATGCCCTCCAGATGCCGACCGCAACGCTTCAGGTCGCGATCGATCCTGCCCTGCTCTCCGCGGTGCAGGAGATGAGCCGCGGCTACCTTGTGCGATCGATCGGTCAGATCGAGTCCGGCGCGCCCGGTTCACAGGGCGCCGGCCGAGCGGCGGCCACAGCATGGCTATCGGACCTCGACAAGCTGATCCCGACGCAGAACGTGGTGCTGCTCCCGTGGGGAAACCCCGACGTCAACTCACTCGCCCGCTCCCGGATGACCGGCGTGATCCAAGCGGCGATCGAGGCCAGTCGGCACTACGCCACCGCGCACCACCTGACCACACCTGTTGCCGTGTGGCAACAGGACGGGAACACCACGAGACGCGCGATCATGCTGTCCAAGCGTGCCGGCGCGACCATGCAGATCGTGTCCCAGCGGTGCCTGACCAAGCTTGCGCCTCCCAGCGGTGAGGAGTTCACGCCGTCACTCGTCAAGGTCCCTACGAAGGCCGGTGAGATCGCCGTCGTGGCCGCGTCTTCGCGCCTTGGTGGGCAGCGGCTCACGCCGGACACGACACCACTCGAACTGCGGCAGAACGCGCTCGCCGAGGCCACCGTCCGGGCGCTCGCCAAGCCCGGGCCGGCCAGCCCCGCCGTAGCCGGTCTGCCGTTCGCCTGGAACCCCGGGCCACCGACGGAGGCGATCGCAAGTGCCTTCGCCTTTCCCACCCTGATCGGTGACACCCTGGTCGGCGCGCTCGCCGGACACCGGGTCGCGTACAACGGCCCGATCAAGCTGCGCGGAAACACCCCGCCGCTCTCGCCCAGCCTGATCGAATCGATCGTCACCCTGCGCAATCAGGGGGAGACGTTCGCCGGCATGCTCACCCAGCCCACAATGGTTCGCGACCGCCTGCACCGCGACTTGGCCGCAGCCTCGTCGGTCGCGTGGAAGTGGCAGCCCGACCTCGGGGTCTCGGTCACGGGCCTGGAGGCGCGAGCCGTCACCGCCGAGATCAACAAGGTCACGGTGACCGGCCCGCCGTTCGTCGCCATGTCCAGCGACTCCGGCAGCTTCCCCTTGACGGTGACGAACGGGCTGACCCGCTCGGTGACCGTCCAGGTGCGTGTGATCCCCGAGAACCCAGCCCTTCGGATCCCCCCCTTGTCGAACGTCACCGTCGTGCCCGGACAGCATCGCGATCTGGAGGTGACGAGCGTGGCCAGCGGCTCCGGCTTGACCGCCGTGCGGGCCCGGCTCACCACGCCGAGCGGCAGGGCGTTCGGCGTGCCCTGGAAGTTCGAGGTCCGGGCTACCCAGATCGGGCTCATTATCTGGATCGTGATGGGCGTCGGCGCCCTGATCCTCTTCGGGACCGCCGGGTACCGGATCACCAAGCGGATTTGGTCGGCCCGCCACGCACCCGCCGGCGGAGATCCCTCATGACGCAGACGCAGACCCAGAGCGTCCTGACGTCGAGCACGGTGATGGCCGTCGGTACGGTGCTGTCGCGCCTGACCGGCTTCGTCCGCGCTGCATTGCTGGCCGCGGCCATCGGCCTGACGACCGCGCACGCGGACATCTTCAACGTGCCGAACACGATCCCCAACAGCCTCTATATCTTGGTGGCCGGTGGCATCTTCAACGCGGTGCTGGTCCCGCAGCTGGTTCGGGCCATGAAGAACGACCCCGACGGCGGAGACGCCTACGCCAACCGGATCATCACGCTCGGCGCACTGGTGCTCGTCGGAGTCACCGTCGTGCTTTTGGTGCTCGCGCCACTGGTGCTGCGTCTGTACGCCAACGGGGAGTACTTCACCGACCCGACGCTCGCCGCCGAGAGGCAGTCCCTGATCAACTTCGCCCGCTGGTGCATGCCGCAGATCTTCTTCTACGGCATGTTCGTCTTGTTCGGGCAGATCCTCAATGCGCGAGGCAAGTTCGGGCCGATGATGTGGACCCCGATCGCCAACAACGTCGTCGGTATCGCCACCATCGTGGCCTACCTGGTGCTCTACTCCGGGCAGGCGGCCACCGGTGGTTACACAACCAGACAGGAGATCCTGCTCGGCCTCGGATCGACCGTCGGCATCGCAGTTCAGACCCTGCTCCTGCTCCCCTATCTACGGGCAACTGGGTTCAGCATCAGGCCACGGTTCGACTTCAAGGGGACCGGTCTCAGCCACACGGCCCGCCTCGGGATGTGGACGATCGGCTTCGTCATCGTCAACCAGATCGCCTACTTCGTGATGACGCACCGCGCCACGTCCGCGACGGTCGGCAGCAAGAACGGTGCCGGCTACACCGTGTACTCCAACGCGTTCCTGCTGACTCAAGTGCCGCACTCCGTCGTGACCGTCTCACTCGCGACGGCGATGATCCCGCTCGTGTCACGGCTGGCCGCCGAGGGCCGCATCCGCCAGCTAGCAGTCGAGCTGTCGAGCACCTTGCGCCTGATGCTCTCGATCATGCTGCCCTTCGCCGTCGCGCTGGCCGTGCTCGGCCCGGCAATCGCCACTGTGCTGTTTAGTTGGGGCAAGGCGGCCGGCGACACCACCACGCTGGGCACCACGCTGGTCGCCTTCGCTCCAGGGCTGCTCCTCTTCAGCGTCCACTACGTGCTGTTGCGTGGCTTCTACGCGCTCGAGGACACCCGTACGCCGTTCTACATCCAGTGCCTCATCGCCGCAGTGAACATCGTGCTCGCCATCACGCTGACGATCGTGGTCGGCCCTGATCTGGTCGCACCCATGCTGGCGCTGGCCTACAGCGCGTCGTACTTGGCCGGCGCCGTCGTCGCCGTGTTCTTGCTGGCCCATCGACTGGGGGGGCTCGACGGGCACGAGCTGGTCCGCTTCGTCGTCCGGGTCCTGCTCGCGTCGATCACGGCGGCGATCAGCACCTGGGTCGTCATCTTGCTGCTCGAGGGAGTCGGGCTCAACACTTCGTCGAAACTCGACGCACTGGTGCTGCTCGTGGTCGGCGGAGGGGTCGGGATCTGTGTGTACGTCGTGCTGGCGAGGCTGATGCACATCAGGGAGATCGCCAAGATCGTCGGCGTCGTAACAGCCCGCCTCAGGTCCTAGGGTCCGGCCCCCAGGACGCGAGGAGGCTGCTCGGCGGGCATCGCGACGCCCGCCGCACCGCTTCGCCAAGCCGTGCCGGAATCGGGAGGAACACGCCCTAACATGGGACCCGTGTGCGTGAGGTGACGTGCATAACGAGGTAGTCGCGACGACAGACAGGCGGAGGGCCGTGGGAGCGCACTCGGTCGACCCCGGCATGGTGCTTGCGGACCGTTATGTCGTCGAGGATCTGCTCGACGAGGAGGGTGAGTCCCGGTCCTGGCGCGCCCGTGACAAGGTGCTGGCGCGGTCCGTCGTGCTGCAAGTGCTGCCGGCGTCGTCGCCGTACGCCGACGAGATGCTCGCTGGGGCCAAGCGCGCGTCCCGCGTTGCCGACCCGCGGATCTTGCAAGTTCTCGATGCGGTCAACGACGGCGCCCTCGCCTATGTCGTCCGGGAGTGGGCGAGTGGTCAGTCCCTCGACGTCGTGCTGCACGAGGGTCCGCTCCCGGCCCGTCGAGCGGCCTGGTTGACACGCGAGGTTGCGGGAGCGATCGCGAACGCCCACCGGATGGGCCTCCCCCACCGCCGACTGGCGCCCGACACCGTCGTCATCACCAAATCGAGCGGCGTCAAGGTGGTCGGGTTGGGGACCTACGCGGCTCTGCAAGGAGACGAAGGCGGCGGCAACCCCGAGTTCGACGACACCCTGGACCTCGGCCGGCTCCTCTACGCCTGCCTGACTGCCCGCTGGCCAGGTGGTGACCGGGCCGGGCTTCCTGCCGCACCCACCGAGCACGGCCGGCTGTTACGCCCGCGCCAGGTCCGGGCCGGGGTGCCCCGGCCACTCGACGTCCTGTGCGACCGCATCCTCGGCCAGCCGCCTCGTGTCGGCGAGCCGTTGACCACGGTCACCGCCATCGGCGACGCGCTGACCCAGATCCTCGTCGGAGACGGCGTGTTCGAGAACACCAGCATCGGTCTCACCGCGCCACCCACCACGGCCAACCCGGCACCGGCCGAACCTCCGCCGGCCCTGCTCGCGCCCGACGGCGGTATCCCGAGGGCGGCTCCCCCGGCGGGGGGCTACCCGCTTTCGATGGCCACGTCCGGCGATGAACCCACATCTTTGGGACGGACCCTGCTGTGGGTCGTGGTGGCCGTGCTCATCGTGGCGGCCGTGCTGCTGGCCTACATGATCGGCCAGAACCGGGTGCACGACGCGGGGAACTCGCCCAGTGCGCCGGCCGGCAATGCGAGCACGACCCCATCGTCCAACGCCCTCAGCACCTCGATCAAGGTTGTCGCTGTAACCTCCTTCGACCCCCGTCCGCTCGGATCCGGCAATGAGAACCCCGGCGAGACACACCTGGCAGTAGACGGCAACCCGGCAACCGCCTGGCAGACGAAGAACTACTTCGGCAATCCGAGGTTGGGCGGCTTGAAGCCCGGCGTCGGCCTGATTCTCGACCTGGGCTCCGCGCAGACTGTCGGGTTGGTCGACCTCACGTTGGTGGGGTCGCCGACCACCGTCGAGCTGCGGGCGGCCCCCGCGGCCGCGACGAGTGCCCCGAGCAAATCGGCCGACCAGTACCAGCTGCTCAAGACGGTCGACGCCACCGGCAGCTCCGCTCGGTTCGACCTCGCCCAGCCCGTACAGACGCGGTACCTGCTGGTGTGGCTCACCTCGCTGCCCAAGGACCCGGCAGGCTCCTATCGCGGCCAGGTGGCAGAGATCAGGGTGTTCCGATGAGCGCCGCCACGCACGGCTGCGAGACGAGCACAGCCCGGTGCGGCGCTGGGATAGGCGACACCAGCGGAGCACGTTGATGCCGCAGGTCTCCGACCTCGACGACCGGAAACTGCTGCGCGCACACGTCGAGGGGGATCCCGTCGCCTTCGACGAGCTCGTCCGCCGCCACCGTGACCGGCTCTGGGCGGTCGCGATACGCACCACGGGCGACCGGGAAGAGGCGGCAGACGCCGTACAGGATGCCTTGATCTCGGCGTTCCGGCGGGCGGAGAGCTTCCGGGGGGATGCTGCGGTGACGACCTGGCTGCACCGCATCGTCGTCAACGCCTGTCTTGACCGGATGCGCAAGCGCCAGGCCAGGCCGACGACGCCGCTTCCTCATGACGAGGACCGCTCGGTGCTGCTCGAGGCCGACGCAGGTTCCGACGACGCGGCCGTCTCCACCGAGCGACGCGCCGACGTCATGCGGGCGCTCGCCCAGCTGCCCCCCGACCAGCGGGCTGCGATCGTGCTGGTCGACATGGAGGGGTACTCGGTCGAGCAGGCCGCAGACCTGCTGAGCTGCCCACCGGGGACCATCAAGAGCCGGTGTTCGCGCGGCCGGTCCAAGCTCGCGCCGCTGCTGGGGCAGTATGACCCGGCAGGACGGAACCAAGCGCCGCCGTACTCCGTCGAACCGCCAAACGCTTCTAACCCCGGAGGCCGAGCCGCACCAGGTCAACCGACCGAGCCTGAGGACGCCAGTCAGTGACAGATGACGCACACCCGGCGATCGAACTCATCGCAGAGCTCGATGAGGGGTTGCTTCCTGCCCAGCAGGCGGTCGAGCTCAACGCACACATCGCCGGTTGCCCCCCGTGCTCGCAGGTGCGAGACAGCCTCGCGTCCTCCTCCGCCACCTTGGCGGAGGAGGGTCTGTCCGGGTGGCCGATGCCGGCCGACGTCCTCGAGCGGATCGACCGGGCGCTAGCCGAGGAGCGACCAGCCCGCACCGCCGGCGATGCTCCGGCCGCTATCGCTGGCGCTGGGCAACGCAGGTGGCCGCGGCGGCCGGTTCCCGCCCTGGCTGCGGCGGCGGCCGCAGTGATCGTGGCCGGCGGCGGCTGGTTCCTGATCTCGCAGAACGGGGGCGGTACGACGGCCAACGAGGCCGGAGGCGGCCCGACTGCGTCCGCGCACCAACAGGCGGAAGGCACCAGCGCCGCCAGCCAGCACCCCACCACCTCCCCCGGTACCGAGAGGTATGGCGCTGGCCCGGCCAACGCCCCGACCCGGTTCGAGAGGACGCTGCGCGCGTTGTCGAGTCCTGATCTCGCGGCTGCCGGCAAGGAATTGAACGCGTCGCCTGACCGCCGTAGCCCCCTGGCAGGCCGGTGCACGAGACCGGCCGGGACCGGGACCGACAGCCTGATCATCTGGAACGGGCGCCTCGCCGTCTTGGTCGTCGAGCCGGCGAGCCGGATGGCGTCCGTACACGCCTGCCACGCACCGAACCGAGTCCTGCACAGCACCAGCTACTGACGGCGCGAACGCGGGGCAACGGCGCTGTGAACCCGGCGCCGAAC
>JBOHDU010000556.1:0-2090 GCA_050700615.1 Nocardioidaceae bacterium | reverse complement strand
GCGCTTGGGGTTGAAGTAGTAGTTCTCCAGCAGCGTTTGGGCCGCCTCGCGGGTCGGAGGCTCGCCCGGGCGCAGCTTGCGGTAGATATCGAGGAGCGCGTCGTCTGGCCCCTGGGTGTGATCCTTCTCCTCGGTCAGCACGATCGACTCGTACTGGCGCAGCTCCTCCATCGTGGCGTCGTAGTCCCAGTCCGGGGCGATGGCGCGAAGGGCCTTGAGCAGCACGGTGACGTTCTGCTTGCGCTTGCGGTCGAGCCGAACGCCGACCATGTCACGCTTGTCGACCTCGAACTCGAGCCAGGCCCCCCGGGAGGGGATGACCTTTGCTGTGAAGATGTCCTTGTCGGAGATCTTGTCGATGCTGCGCTCGAAGTAGACGCCGGGCGAGCGGACAAGCTGGGACACGACGACCCGCTCGGTGCCGTTGACGATGAACGTGCCCTTGTCGGTCATCAACGGGAAGTCGCCCATGAAGACCGTCTGGCTCTTGATCTCACCGGTCTCGTTGTTCATGAACTCGGCGGTGACGTAGAGCGGAGCGGAGTAGGTGAAGTCGCGCTCGCGACACTCCTCGACGGTGTTCTTCGGCTCGTAGAAGACCGGCTCACTGAAGGTGAGGCTCATCGTGCCCGAGAAGTCCTCGATCGGGGAGATCTCCTCGAAGATCTCCTCGAGGCCAGACTTGATCGAGACGTCACCCTTGCCTGCGTCTTTCGCGGCCTGGATCTTGGTGCGCCAGCTCTCTGCGCCGATCAGCCAGTCGAAACTGTCGGCCTGGAGGGCGAGGAGATCCGGGACTTCGAGCGGCTCTTCGATCTTTGCGAACGACACTCTTCCGGTATCGATCAGAGTTCTGGTGGTGCTGTTAGTGCGGTTGTTGCTGGCGTTGCGCGCGGCGGCCAAGAGGGGTCCTTCCGGAGGCTCGCGGACTCATCCCAAAGCGCATGCCAAGACTACCCGGGAACGGGTCGAGGGTGAGCGGAAGGCAGCGCAAAGAAGCAGTTTACCCTCTGGGCCCACTGCTGTCGAATCCGGCATCTGTGGCTCAAGGCACACCACCGTGGTCCGCGCGCGGAGATGGAGACGAGCATGCCTAAGCACGCGGTCAGAGTCAAGCACATCGCCGCGATTGTGATCGATTCATCCCGATATTTCTCATCACGACGTTGCCCCGCTGTGCAGATCCGGCGGCTTCGCCGGCCCGCACTGGTTCTTCCCAGCCACGACCTGCCCGGACCGGCCTCGTCAGGCAGGCCCCCGCGCTCGAACCGGCTCCTCAGCCCGGATCCGGTTCGGGCGGAGGCCGAACGCACCGATGGCCCGGCGTCGTGAACGTCACCAGGTCCACGCACCGACTGTCAGCAAAACGACGGTCCAGGCGCCCCTACCGTGCCACGATCAAGGAGTCGCAATCGGGCGGCCAGCAGCCAAGGAGACACCAGCCATGAACGAAGAGATTCTCCGTCCCACCAGCCTCGACCATAGTTCGGACGAGGACACCGAGGGCCACAAGGTCCACTGGGCCGAAGGCGAAGACGTCGACGACACCGAGGGCCACAAGGTCCACTGGGCCGAAGGCGAAGACGACGACGACACCGAGGGCCACAAGGTCCACTGGGCCGAAGGCGAAGACGACGACGACACCGAGGGCCACGTCATGCACTCGTGACCAACCACCCCCGACGGGGCGCAGGTAGTTTCTGCGCCCCTTCGTCGCGGCCTGCGCGCCCCAACCCCAGGCGCACAGCGCCGAGGCCGTTTCCGACTGTGGCGCCGCAACTCCTGCGAGACGCCGCCTCGGGCCCGGCAGACCCCGACCGAAGGTGCGGTCGTGACCACTAGCTTGGGGCACCGCCGATCAGAATCGGGTCACACAGCACCGTCGAGGCGTTCACGACTGTGTCAGGCACCGACAGGCACTCGTCCGCGACGGCGAGCACAGACCGCAGGATCGCTGAAAGATTCGTGACGATCGGCGCGCTGGTGACCCGACCGGCAGGTTCACCGCCGCGCAGCACGAAACCGACGCCAACCAGGTCGACCCGGCCGGTGACCACGTTGAGACCTGAACCGGCGCCCACCAGCTGTTG
>JBOHDU010000555.1:0-8065 GCA_050700615.1 Nocardioidaceae bacterium | reverse complement strand
TGGGTCAGGACCGTACGCCGGACGAGTGAGCCGTCGTGCCACGAGTGGTGACGACCGCATCGTGTTGGATCCGGGCGAATGTGCGGGCGTCATCGCTAGAGCCGGGCCAGGCCGGGCGGGAGCTGGGCGGCCGCATCGCGGTCGAGCAGCCACAGCGTGCGCTGCAGCCCCTTCGGGCCGGCCGCCGGCACCTGAACCACGCCGGCACCGCCGAGCGCCAGATGTACGGCGCGGGCCTTGGCGGCGCCCGACACCACGAACCAGACCTGACGCGCATGCCGCAGGCTCGGCAAGGTCAAGGTGATGCGGGTGGGCGGTGGCTTGGGGGCGCCCCGCACCGCGGTGACCGGTCGCTCGTCGTAGAGCGCGGGCCGTTCCGGGAACAGTGATGCCACATGCCCGTCCGGGCCGACGCCGAGCATCAGGATGTCGAACATCGGCACCGGCCCGTGGTCCTCCGGTCTCGCCGCGGCACGGAGCGTCTCGGCGTAGGACTGCGCGGCCGCGTCGGGGTCGGCGCCGGACTCGGCCGGCCCGGGAACCGGGTGTACGCGCCCTTCGTCGAGGCGCAGCTGGTCGAGGAGGGCGGCACGTGCCTGGGTCTCGTTGCGATCAGGATCACCGGGGTCGACGAACCGTTCGTCACCCCACCAGTAGTCGACCAGGCGCCAGTCGACGGCCTCGCGGGCGGGGGAGGAAGCCACCGCCCGGTGGATCTTGTCAGCGATCGTCCCACCGGTCAGCACCCAGCTCGCCACCCGGCCGGTGGACTGGACGTCGACCAGCTCAGTGATCAGCCTGGCGGCCACCGACTCAGCCAGCAGCTGGCTCGTGTGCTGCACGAGCACGGTCGGGGTGGACATCACCCCCCTCTCCGCGCCGACCGGGTTCTCGTCCCGGCGGCCTTCTTGGTGGTGGCTTTCGTGGCGTTGGAGCGCTTCGCGGTGGGTTTCTTGGTGGCATTCGTGGCGCTGGAGCGCTTGGTGGTGCTGGAGCGCTTCGCGGTGGCCTTCTTGCCGGCAGCCGACTTGGCTGCGCTGGGTGAGCCCGCGGACGTCTGCGCGCCCCCCGCCGACTGACGCTGGGAGCTGGCCTTGCGGGCCGACCGTCCGGACTGCCGGGACGGCGTGGAGAGCGCGGCCTGCGAATGCTTGGCGGTCTCACTGGCGGTCGTACGCCGAGGCGCGTGCACGTTCGGTGCCTCGCGGTCGGCGAGCCTGCACAAGGTCTGCACGGCCTCCTCGTAGATCTCGTCAGGGTCGAGCCGGCGCAGTTCCTCGGCGAGCAGTTCGGCCGTCTCGCGTCGCTTCAGGGCCACCGGCCGATTCGGAGCGTTCGGGATCGAGAACTCCGCAAGCAGGCCGTCGGGGCGGCACAGCTCGATCGCCCCGCCCCCCGTCTCCATCTGCACCGATGTGAGGCCAGGGCCACGGGAGAAGGCGCGCGCGACGTCGACGCCCAGCCTGTCGGTCAGCCAGGCGACCATGAGGTCAGCGGAGGGATTGGAGCGTTCGGCCTCGACTCGCGCCGACCTGATCCTGGCCGGGTACTGGTCCATTGCGGCGGCGAGCAGCGCGCGCCAGGGGGTGAGCCGGGTCCAGGCGAGGTCGGTGTTTCCCGGTGAGTAGTGAGTCGCCTGGGTCAAGATGGCCGCGGTCCTGCCCCGGGAGTCGGTGGCCGAGTCCGTGATCCGGCGCTGTGCGAGCAGGCCGATCGGGTCGGCGGCCGTGTCGTCGGGCGCCTTGCGTGGCCACCACGCCACAACCGGAGAGTCGGGCAGCAGCAATGGGAGCACGACGCTGGCGGCGTGCTTGCTCAGCTCGCCGGACAGGCGCAGCAGAACGTTCTCGCCGGACCCCCCGATGCTGACCTCGGCGTCGAGTGCCGGCTGGCCGCGGTTCGAGCGCAAGATGACGGCCAGGATGCGGGACGGATGCTCGCGGGAGACAGTACGGGCCACGCGGAGGGAATCGTAGTGGTCGCTCTCGTCGGTGACGATCACGAACGTCATCACCATCCCCATCGCGGGAGAGCCGGCCTTACGCCGCTCGGTGAGCAGCGCCGCCGCGATCTCGCTGGACGTCGTCTGGTTCAGTTCGATGGCCATCGGGCTCCTTCTGTGGCAGCGCCGGCGCTAGTGGTCGCGACCGTAAGTTGTTCGAGGGTATGGCGGAGCACAGGTGGATGCGTCCTCATGCGGAGGAGGCAGTCATGTCGGTGCACCTGTCGCCCGACCGACAACGCAGCGAGGCGCCGCCCGGTTCCGGCAGATCCCGGACGAATGTGGGGCCGTGACCACTCGGCCTCACGGTCGACGCCAGGCCCGGCCGTCGCGGGCGAGCATGTCGACGGACGACTGCGGTCCCCACGTGCCGGACTCGTAGATATCCGGCTTCCCGTGCGCTGCCCAGTGGTCCATGATCGGGTCGAGGATCTGCCAGGACAGCTCGACCTCCTCCAGCTGCGGGAACAACGGCGGGTCGCCGAGGAGCACGTCGAGGATCAGCCGTTCGTAGGCCTCGGGGCTCGACTCGACGAACGCGCCGCCGTACGCGAAGTCCATGCTGACGTCGCGGATCTCCATGGCCGTGCCCGGAACCTTGGCCCCGAACCGGACGGTGAGGCCTTCGTCCGGCTGGATGCGGATGACCAGGGCGTTCTCGCCGAGCTCCTCGGTTGCCGTCTTTTGAAACGGCAGGTGTGGTGCCCGCCGGAACACGACAGCGACCTCGGTGACCCGGCGTCCGAGTCGCTTGCCCGTGCGCAGGTAGAAGGGCACGCCTGCCCACCGCCGGGTATCGACGCCGAGCTTGATCGCGGCGAAGGTCTCGGTGGTCGAGGTCTTCGGGATGTCGGCCTCTTGCAGGTAGCCGATGACCTTCGCGCCGCCCGCCCACCCTGAGCCATACTGGCCGCGGCTGGTGGAGAGGTCGAGCCGGTCGGGCCGGTAGACGGCCCGGAGCACCTTCTGCTTCTCGACCCGCAGGCTCTGCGCGTCGAACGACACCGGCTCCTCCATGGCGGTCAGGGCCAGCAGTTGCATGAGGTGGTTCTGGATGACGTCGCGCGCGGCGCCGATCCCGTCGTAGTAGCCGGCCCGGGACCCGATGCCGATGTCCTCCGCCATGGTGATCTGCACGTGGTCGACGTAGTTGGAGTTCCAGACCGGCTCCCAGAGCTGGTTCGCGAAGCGAACGGCCAGCATGTTCTGCACGGTCTCCTTGCCGAGGTAGTGGTCGATCCGGAACACCGCCTCCGGAGGGAACACGTCGGCGATGACCTGGTTGAGCTCCTGCGCACTCTTGAGGTCGTGGCCGAACGGCTTCTCGACCACGACTCGTCGCCAGGACCCGGTGCCAGCATCGGCAAGGCCGTGCCGCTTGAGCTGGCCGACCGCCTCCGGGAAGAAGCGAGGCGGGATCGCCAGGTAGAACGCGTGATTGCCGGCCGTGCCACGCTCGCGGTCGAGATCGAGCGTGGTCTCGCGCAGCTGGTCGAACGCGACATCGTCGGAGAAGTCGCCGGGTACGAAGCGGAACCCGCGGGAGAGTTGCCGCCACACCTCCTCGCGGAACGGTGTGCGCGCATGCTGCATCACGGAGTCGTGCACGACCTTCTCGAAGTCCTGGTTGGCCCAGTCGCGTCGGGCGAAGCCAACCAGGGCGAATCCCGGTGGCAGCAGGCCCCGGTTGGCGAGGTCGTAGATGGCCGGCATGACCTTCTTGCGGGACAGGTCACCGGTGACTCCGAAGATGACCATGCTGCACGGGCCCGCGATCCTCGGGAGCCTTCGGTCTCGCGGATCGCGGAGCGGGTTGTCGGCCGGGTCGAGAGCCGTGCTGCCACTCATCGCAACAGCTCCTCGAGCACGGCACGTCCGTGCTCCGGGGCGGACATGTGCAGCCGTAGCACAGGACGCCCGTGCTCGGCCAGCACGTGGGCGTCGCCGGCAGACTGGGCGGCGATCAGCGTGCCGAAGCTGAACGGCCGGTCGGGGATGTCCAAGTCATCGGCCTCCGTACACGTGATCTGCAGGAACACGCCCCGTGGTGGCCCGCCCTTGTTGTACTGGCCGGTCGAGTGCAGGAACCGCGGCCCCCAACCGAACGTCACTGGTCTCCCGGTACGACGCGACAAGGCGGCCCGCACGCTGTGCATCGACGCGTCACGCTGCGCGTCGACGTACGCCATGACGGCGAGGTAGCCATCGTCGGCGAGCCGGGAGAGCAGATTCTCGACGGCGGCTGAGAGCGACTCGGCGTCGTCGAGCAGACCGGCCGAGGCACGCACCTCGATGCCGTCCTGGGTGATCACGGCCGGCTCGGGGGCGGGGGTCTGGTCCAGCAGCCCGCGGGCTGCCTTCTTGGCGCTCTCGACGTCGGGTTGGTCGAAGGGGTTGATGCCGAGCAGCCGCCCGGCCACCGCCACCGCCGTCTCCCACGTGAGCAGCTGGGCGCCAAGGGTGCCGCTGACACCCAGGCACGGCTTCCCGGCCACATCGAGCCCGGCCAGATCGCCGCCCTCGGGGAGCAACAGGGCCACCACGACGTCGGTGGCTGCCCGGCCGATCTCCGGGGCGCCGGTGTCTTCGAGGGCGACCGGGAGGATGCCGCGGCCCTGCTTGCCGGTCGACTCGGCGATCAGCTGCTCGGCCCAGTCGGCGAAGCCGACGATGCCTGATCCGGCGTCGGCGATGACCACCTTGTCGCGCCCGGGGTTGGCCGCGATGGCGGCGCCGAGCACGAGCGCCGGGTTGTCGGCGGAGTCGGCGGCGAGCCGGTCCATGACCTCGTCGGCCTCGTCGAGCAGGTCGGCGATGTCGACACCGGCGAGTCCGGTGGGAACGAGCCCGAACGCGGTGAGCGCACTGTAGCGGCCGCCGACGTGGGGATCGGCCAGGAAGACCTTGCGCCAGCCTTCGTCGGTGCCCAGCTTCTCGAGCTCGGAGCCGGGGTCGGTGACGGCCACGAACCTGGACGCGGCATTGATTCCCGCCGTCTCGAACGCATGGGCGAAGGCCCGGCGTTGGCTGTCGGTCTCGAGCGTCGTACCGGACTTGCTGGAGACCACCACCGTCGTCCGGTGCAACTCTCCGGACACGGCCCGCTCGACCACCTGCGGGTCTGTCGAGTCGAGGATCTCCAGCGGTACGCCGAACGTGCGCGAGATCAGCTCAGGGGCGAGCGAGGACCCACCCATCCCGCACAGCACCACGCGGTCGATCCCCTCCGACCAGAGCTGGGCGCGGAGCGCGTCGATCTCCGCCAGGAGCGGGCGAGAGCTGCGTCCGAGACCGACCCAGGACAGCCGGATGCTGGCCTCGGACTCGGCGTCTGGGCCCCACAACGTGGGGTCCTGTGCGGCGGTTCTGCTCGCGACCTTGTCGGCGACAAGGCTCGACAGCACGTCGTCGTAATGCTCCGTCGTGGTCACCCGAAGGGCGGTCCTCATCTGCCGTCGCTCCCGGCCGCCGCGGACTTCATCGCGGCGTCCACCGTGTTGAGCAGCTCCTGCCAGGACTTGTCGAACTTCTCGACGCCCTCGTCCTCAAGGACCCGGGTGACGTCGTCGTAGGAGATTCCCACGGCAGCGAGCCCGTCGATGACCGACTGCGCGTCGTCGTAATGACCGGTCACCGTGTCCTGGCTGATCTCGCCATGGTCGGCGACCGCCGCGATGGTGGCCTCGGGCATCGTGTTGACGGTGTTGGGCGCGATCAGCTCGTCCACGTAGATCGTGTCGGGGAGACTGGGGTCCTTCGTGGAGGTCGAGGCCCACAGGGGCCGCTGCTTGTTGGCCCCGGCTGCCTCGAGCGCGGCCCAGCGGTCGGAGCTGAACGCCTCGTCGTAGATCTGGTAGGCGAGACGGGCGTTGGCGACCGCCGCCCTTCCACGCAGCGCCTTGGCCTCGTCGGACCCGAGGGCGTCGAGTCGCTTGTCGACCTCGGTGTCGACGCGGCTCACAAAGAACGACGCCACGCTTCGGATCGTGGACAGGTCGAGTCCCGAGGCCTTGGCCTGCTCCAAGCCGCTGAGGTAGGCCTGGATCACCTCCCGGTAACGGTCGAGGCTGAAGATCAGCGTGATGTTGACATTGATGCCCTCGGCGGTGCCGGTGGCGATCGCCGGCAACCCCTCGGCGGTGGCCGGAATCTTGACCATCACGTTGGGCCGGTCAACCGTCCACCAGAGCGCTCGGGCCTCGGCGATCGTTGCCGCGGTCGACCGTGCATAGCGTGGGTCGACCTCGATACTGACGCGACCGTCCTGCCCGTCGGTTCGGTCGAAGACGGCACGCATCACGTCACAACCCGAGCGCACGTCGTAGGTCGTGATGGCACGGACCGCCTCATCGAGCGAGACTCCCCGGGCGGCCAGATCCGCGATCTGGTCCTCGTAGTCGTCCGCGTCGGACACCGCCTTGGCGAAGATCGTCGGGTTGGAGGTCACCCCCACCACGTTGCGGTTGGCGATCAGGTCGGCGAGGTTTCCGGTACGGAGCCGCTCACGAGAGATGTCGTCGAGCCAGATCGACACTCCGTGGTCCGACAGGGCCTGCAGTCGCTCGTTCATCGTGGTTGTCCTTGTCTTGAGATCGGGCCCGGGTCATTCAACGGGCGGCGGCGGCGATGCTGTCTTTAGCGGCCTGTGCCACGGCCTCGGCGGTGATTGCGAACTCCTCGAACAGGCGCTGGTAGTCGGCGGACGCGCCGTAGTGCTCGATCGACACGCTGCGTCCGGCGTCGCCGACTATGTCCCGCCAGCCCTGCGCGACAGCGGCCTCGACCGACACCCGGGCCTTCACCGCGGGCGGAAGGATCTCCTCGCGGTAGGCCTCATCCTGCTCGGCGAACCACTCTCGGCAGGGCATCGACACCACCCGGGCGTGGACGCCGGCCGTGGCGAGCTGGGTCCGCGCGGCAACCGCGAGCTGCACTTCCGAGCCGGTGCCGACCAGGATGACCTCGGGCAGCCCTCCCTCGGCTTCGAGGAGGACGTAGCCGCCCTTGGCGACACCGGTGGTGTCGGCGAAACCCTCGCTCCCACGCGGGAAGGTCGGCACGTTCTGCCGGGTGAGGACCAGGCCGGAAGGCCCGTGATCGCGCTCGAGGATCGCCTGCCAGGCCGCCGTCGTTTCGTTGGCGTCGGCCGGCCGTACCACGGCCAGCCCGGGGATGGCCCGCAGGGCGGCGAGGTGCTCGATGGGCTGGTGGGTCGGTCCGTCCTCTCCGAGGCCGATCGAGTCGTGGGTCCACACGTAGGTCACCGGCAGCTGCATCAGGGACGCCAGCCGCACCGCCGGGCGCATGTAGTCGGAGAACACGAGGAACGTGCCGCCGTACGGGCGGGTTCCCCCGTGCAGGGCGATCCCGTTGAGGATGGAGCCCATCGCGTGCTCGCGGATGCCGAAGTGGAGCACCCGGCCATACCAGTCGCCGGGGAAGTCCTTCGACGCCCGATCGGGCGGGAGGAAGCTCGACGCGCCCTCTGGCGTTGTCAGGTTGGACTCCGCCAGGTCTGCCGATCCGCCCCACAGCTCCGGGAGGCGCGCTGCCAGCGCGGTGAGGGTCGCCCCGGAGGCCTTACGGGTCGCGACGCCTTTTTGGTCTGCTTCGAAGGTGGGCAGCGCGTCGGTCCAGCCAGCCGGAAGGGTGCGGCTGGTCATCCGCTCATAGAGCTCGGCCCGGTCACCGGCCTTTGCCTTCCAGCTCTCGAAGCCCGGCTGCCACGCAGCCTCCATCTCCTTGCCACGGCCGAGCGCCTTGCGGGTGTGCTCGATGACCTTGTCGGGGACCTCGAAGGTCAGGTCCGGGTCGAAGCCGAGGATCTTCTTCGTCGCCGCCACCTCCGCGTCACCGAGCGCGGAGCCGTGTGCCTTGCCGGTGTTCTGCTTCGTGGGTGCCGGCCAGCCGATGATCGTGCGCAACGAGATGAAGCTGGGCCGGTCGGTCTCCGCCTTGGCGGCCGCGAACGCGTCGAACAGGGCCCGGACGTTCTCGCGGTAGCCCTTTCCACCGTCGGTGAAGTCGACGGTCTGGACATGCCAGCCGTAGGCCTCGTAGCGG
>JBOHDU010000554.1:0-1814 GCA_050700615.1 Nocardioidaceae bacterium | reverse complement strand
CCCGAGCCAGCGGACCGTCACCCCGAGCTCCTCGGCCACCCGGAACTCCGGGTCTCCGGTGAGAACCGGGCAGTCGAGCACCGACGCGGCTCCGGCGGCGAAGGCATCGGCATAGCTGAGCCCTCCCCGCGCCTTGATGGCGGCCGCCCGGCGCACGAGCGTGTCGTCCACGTCGATCCAGCGAACCGGCACCCCGTCGGGCCGGCTCTCGGCCCGGAGGTTCGCCCACACCTCGTCGGCTGCTCCGGCGTCGGAGCTGCGTTGGAGGATGTACGCGACCTCTCCGAGGTTGACGAGCGTCATCCACGGTTCGCCGTTCCGTAGGATCTCTTCGACCTCGGCCCAACCAGGTTCCTCACCGAGGAAGGCGAGGATCGCGTGGGCGTCGAGGACGACGCGATCAGGCATCCTCGTGCTTGCGGTCCCGGGCGCGCTCCTCCAGCAGCATTGCCGCCAGCTTGGCGCCCTTGAAGCGCCCACGCAGCTGCTCGACGGAGAGGAGAGGCTTGGGGATGAGATCGCCGTCGCGCTCCAGCCAAACGACCTTCGTGCCGGGAGGGAACCCGTAGCGGTCGCGCAGCGGCTCGGGGATGGTGACCTGGCCCTTGGGATTGACCGTGGTGATCATCGGGATTACCTCCGCCGCCAGTGTACTACTAGGCGCGTTCTGTGGTGATCGTCAGCGTCCGCGGATTCGCGGAAGGATCGTGGCGCGTAGATCGACCTCCCCCGGCGGTCGGGGCCGTTCGGTACACTCCTCGGGGGTGTTCGTCTCCGACCTTCGCCACTTCCTCGACATGCCGGACGACGCTCCCGCGCCCGCTCGCAAGATGGCCGAGCAACTCGGAAACGTCGTGCGGGCAGCCACCGCCACTGAGGCCGGTACGGCCTGGGTGAGCGCTCTGCCGTGCCGCCGTCGGCCGGGACGGAGACCCTGCCCGGGTCACATCGTCGTCTTCCGGCCCGACCTGCCGGCCCGGATCGAGTGGCACTGCAACTCGTGCGGCAATGAGGGCGTGATCAGCGGCTGGGAGGGCAGCTACTTCGACCTGCGGGCGCCGAGGCCCCGTCGACCCCACGGCGCGGTCGCCGACATCGTCGTCCCCAACGAGGTCGCCACGGCCCTGCGGGACCTGCGACTGCTCAACGCCGAGTGCGAACGCCTTGTCTACCGGGCCAGAGCCACCGACGACGGGGTTGTCCTCAGTGCCGACGGCGACGAGCTCGACGAGCTGCTCGGGTTCGTGGCCGCGGAGGCCAACCACGCGCCCAACCACCGGCGCCAGCAGCGTCTCGACCGAGCCTTTGCCGTGCTCAGCGACGCTCTCCAGACGATGGGGTCTTGATTGCCACGCTGCCGATGACCCTGGACCGCCTCCCATCAGGAGCGCTTTACCGGGTGCTGCGGCCGGCGAAAGGGCATGCCGAGACACATCGCGCCATCCGAACCTGGGGGCTACCGGTGAGGACTGGTCCGGCGGTTCGAGGCGTACTCGATGCCCACGCCGATGTTCCGTGCGGAGCTGGCGCTGGCGAGCTGACCTATTTCCGGCGCTTTCCGCCTCCGGGCTTGTCGCCCTGTCGTGGTCCTTTCGGTAACGGCCGGTGGCATTCGAACAGGCCGTAGACGGTACCTTCGCCCCTGCTGGTCGGTTCGTCGGCCACCATCACGATGTGGAGTCCCTTGGTTGCTCTCATCCGTCGGCGGAAGTCGGACATGCTGGGACTCTCGGCGGGTACCTCCATCAGCAGCTGCGCCCCGTTGCGGCCGGCCAGGACGAAGACCTCCTGGCCTTCGTCGGTAGGAATCGCAG
>JBOHDU010000553.1:0-5841 GCA_050700615.1 Nocardioidaceae bacterium | reverse complement strand
GCGGTTGCCGACGAATTCGGTGCCGTCCTTGAGGCTCTCGATCCGGCGCACGTCGAGCCGCACCGACGCGTAGAACTTCAGTGCCTTGCCGCCCGTGGTCGTCTCGGGTGAACCGAACATCACGCCGATCTTCTCGCGAAGCTGGTTGATGAAGACGGCAGTGGTGCCCGAGGTGCTCAGCGCGCCCGTCAGCTTGCGCAGTGCCTGGCTCATCAGCCGCGCTTGGAGGCCCACGTGCGAGTCGCCCATCTTGCCCTCGATCTCGGCGCGGGGGACGAGTGCAGCCACCGAGTCGATCACGATGATGTCGAGCGCGCCCGACCGGATCAGCATGTCGGCGATCTCGAGCGCCTGCTCGCCGCTGTCGGGCTGGGAGACGAGCAGCGCATCGGTGTCGACGCCGAGCTTTTGGGCATACTCAGGATCGAGCGCGTGCTCGGCGTCGATGAACGCGGCGATCCCGCCGGCTCGCTGTGCGTTGGCCACCACGTGCAGGGCAACCGTGGTCTTGCCGGAGGACTCTGGACCATAGATCTCGACCACCCGCCCGCGAGGCAGGCCACCGATCCCGAGCGCGATGTCGAGCGAGATCGCACCCGTCGGGATCACCTCGACCGGAACATGCGCCCGGTCACCGAGCCGCATCACGGAGCCCTTCCCGTGGGACCGCTCTATCTGTGCCAGCGCGTTGTCGAGTGCCTTGTAGCGGTCTGCCTCAGCCATGGTGTATCCCTCACGTCGGGGGTCTGCGACCCGGGGCGGTCATCGTCCCAGACGCTAGACGGCGCCACCGACAACCCTGCCCGTCGTTGCGGACCTGTGGACGGGCGGCTCCGACCAGTGCGTGGTGTGCATCAACCTAGCCCGAACAGATGTTCGAACCAACGCGACACGCCGCCGCGGGTCAGCGCTCCCGGGCCGGGAGCTCGAGCACCGCCCAGACCGCCCGCCAGACCTGCTTGAAGTCGTATCCCGCGTCGAACGCCTGCACCACGGTCCGCTCCCCCAGCACCGTGATCACGTGCTCCCGTGCCCAGGTGCGTGCGTACGCCGGACCCAAGGCGGACTCCATCCGCGTCCAGAACTCTGTCTCGCGCACCTGTTCTCCTCATGCACCTGCGTGGGACGGGCCCCCACTGTACGTCGCCTCCCAGCAGGCGTGACTGTACGTCGCCCCAGCAGGCGTGCGTCGCTTCCCAACCGCGAGCCCAGCGAGCCCGATCTCCCGCACCGGTCGGGGACATCGACAGCGGCAGACCCGCCGGACCAACGAAGCGCTCAGGCGGGCAGCCGCACCGAGAACCGGCAGCCGGGCGGCTCGTTGACCACCGCCACGGTGCCACGATGCGCCTCCACGATCCCTCGCACGATCGCCAGCCCGAGCCCTGCTCCCGCGCCCTCGTCGGGCGTCCGCGCATCACTTCCCCGCCAGGCGACGTCGAAGACGCGAGCCAGGTCCTCGACAGGGATACCACCGCAGGCGTCGCGCACCGCGACCTCCACGACGTCACCGGCCGCCCTCCCCACCACCTCGACGGCACCGTCGGCAGGAGTGTGGCGGATCGCGTTCATGAGCAGGTTGGTCACCACTCGTGCCAGCTCACGAGAGTCGGCGCGCACGACCACGCCGTCGTCGACATGTCCGTTGAGATGGACCCCGCGGGCCCGAGCCACCGGGTCAGCGCCGGCAACGGCCTCCTCGACAACATCGGCGAGCGGCACGTCTTCCAGGCTGAGCTGCAGCGCGCCGGCGTGGATCCGCGAGAGCTCGAAGAGGTCGTCGACCATCCGCGTCATCCGGTCCACCTCGACGCGCATCCGGACGTGGTACCGGACAGGATCGTCGACCAGTCCGTCCTCGAGCGCCTCGGTCATCGCTCGCAGCCCCGCCAACGGCGTACGCAGGTCGTGTGACACCCAGGCCACCAGCTCTCGTCGCGCGGTCTCGAGGGCGCGTTCGCGAGCCCTCGACTCCGCCAGTCGCTGGCTGGTTCGGGACAGCTCCTCCGAGACCCCGGAAAGCTCCGCGGGACCACGCACCTCGCCATCGAAGTCCCCGTTCTCGCCCATCGAGCGCACCGCCACCCGCGCCGACCGAGACCACCGGACCGCTGCCCCGGCGGCCACCAGCGCCACCAGCAGCGAGACCACCCCGGCGACAAGCGCCACCCGGATCACCACGTCGAAGTCGTGTGAGGACAAGAACATGGCGTTGGCGGTAGCCACCAGGCCGGCGACGAACCCACCCACCGCGACGAGCGCCACCAGCGCGAACTGCCACCGCAGCGAGCGATGCCGCAGCAGCCAGGCGACGCCGACCCCGGCGAGGCCAACCGCAGCCGCCCACCCGGCGGCCAGCCCGACGATCACCCACCCGTCGTGTGACACGCATCCTCCCACCGGTAGCCGATACCCCACACCGTGGCGAGCCGCTGCGGCCGCGTCGGGTCGGCTTCCACTTTCTCGCGCAGTCGGCGCACGTGCACCGTCACCGTCGAGTGGTCGCCGAACGACCAGCCCCACACCTGGTCGAGCAGCTCCGCACGCGAGTACGCCGTTCCCTTGTGCGTCAGGAAGAAGCGGAGCAGGTCGAACTCACGGGCGGTGAGCGCGAGCCGTTCGCCCCCTCGGGTCACCAGATGTCGGGCGGAGTCGACGACCAGATCGCCGTCGGTGATCACTGCGTGGTCGGCCGGAGTCGCGTCGACGGTCGCGCGTCGGAGTACGGAGTCGACCCGCAACGCCAGCTCGCGGGGGCTGAAGGGCTTGGTCACGTAGTCGTCAGCGCCAAGCTCGAGTCCGACCACGCGGTCGGACTCGCTTCCGAGGGCCGTCAGCATCACGATCGGCACATCCCCTCCGCGTCGTAGCGCTCTGCAGACCTCCAGCCCGTCGATCCCGGGCAGCATCAGATCGAGAACCACCAGATCGGGTCGCGCGGCCGCCACCGTGCTTAGGGCCGCTTCTCCGTCCGCCGCCTCGACCACCTCGTGACCGGCGGCGCGCAGGTACGACACGACCACCTCACGCACCGTGCGGTCGTCATCGACGACCAGAACCTTCGGCACTAGGGTCACCTCCTGCGGCGTCAGCCAGCATCACGACGCCTAGCGGCATCGAAACCACTGTGTTGGTGACCCGACGACGGACCACGAGCCTGGCAGCGAGGGCCGCGCGGGCGAGGCACACGGTCGATCCTGCAGCCGATATGCGCGCTGGTGCATGACGGTCGTGACCACTGGTAAACGACCCTATGCCGTCGCCGGGCCAGCGGTGGGCCTAGCCGGCTTACGGTTGTGTGACATCCCGATGCCAACCTGCCCGGCAGACGTACGCCGCGAACGCGTGCGCGCTAAGCGACCGGGCATGGATCAGCGGTGCAAGATGATGTGGCGCCCACTCAACGACAACGTGATGCCCTGCTTGGTCACCTGCACCGAGTCGACGGAGAGGCCGGCCGGCAGACCGGAGAGGACGTATGGCTGCCCGAGCAGGCTGCGTACCGCGCCGCCCGCCGCCCCAAGGAGCCCGCCCGCCCCTCCGGCGCCACCGGCTCCTACGAACGAGATCCCACCGCCTTGCGACTCCGACACCCCGACCTTGACGCGAGGCCCGCTCGAGCCCAGCGGAGCAACGGACAGCAGCCCGGCACCGTCGGCGCTCGTCCCCCCGTAGCCTGCGCTCAGACCCAGCGAGCGCAGGTCCGAGAAGGGCAAGGTGGCGGACCCGGTCGCAACCTGCACGGTTGCCTGCCGGAAGTAGTCGGACGTCCGGACGTGGTAGAACGTCGCGTCGACGTGCCGGATGCGGAGCGAGCCGTGCGTGGATCCCCCGGTCGATACCTCGGGCATCGACACAGCCACCTTGCCGAAGTCACCGGAGATCACCTGGGTGAGGAAGGGGAACCCCTCGAAGTCGACAGTCGGCTTCGCCGAGAGGTGCTCGCGGTTCTGGATCAAGGTGGCCGCCTCGCTGTCAGCGACGTACTTGGCCACCCGATCGGCGACGACGGCCAGGAGCAGCAGGACCACCAGCGTGATCACCAGCTTCCGCACGCGGGTGCCTCCTCTCGATCGTCCGTCCCGGCTTTGGCAGGGCAGCGTAACCGATGCTGGCCGGGGCTTGTCCTGCCACTTGACCGGCGCGGACGAGATCGCTACTTGAGCAGGAGAGTTCCGATCCGTCGCCCGGCGACGTACATCCCGAGCCCACCCATCGCCGCGAGGTAGACGGCGGCGACTGCGGACCCCCATCCGACGGTTCCCAACGACATCTCACGCATGAGCACCACGCCCTGGTAGAGGGGGGTGCACTGCACGACCACCTGGAGTGCGGGCGGGTAGGTCGACAGCGGGTAGAACGTGGCCGAGAACAGGAACATCGGGGTGATGGCGAGCTGCACGAACTCGAAGTCCTGCCAGCTGCGCATCCACGTCGTGAGGGCCATCCCCGCCCCGGCGAACGCGAAGCCGATCAACAGCGTCGCAGGCAGCGCCAGCACCATCCACCACGAGCGCACCAGCCCCATCGACAGCATCACCACGATGAACACGAGCGAGTAGCAGGCTCCGCGAAGCAGCGCCCAGGTGACCTCGCCCCGCGCCACGTCACCAGGCCGCATCGGTGTCGCGAGCATGGCGTCGTAGAGCTTCGCGTACTTCATCCGGAAGAAGATGTTGTAGGTCGCGTCGAACAACGCACCGTTCATCGCCGAGGAAGCCAGCATGGCCGGCGCCACGAACATGACATAGGTCACGGTGCTGCCGTCGGCAAGGGTGAAGTCGCCGACCAGGTGGCCCACGCCGATTCCAATGGAGAACAGATAGAAGATCGGCTCGAGCATGCCGGTCAAGAAGACGATCCAGCTGTTGCGGTAGACCAGGAAGTTGCGCTCGACCACGCGGGAAGGGTTGACCGCGAAGGCAGGGAGGACCCGTGGCCCGAGGGTGGCCCCTGACGCCGTCACGCTGGCCATCACTGCGCCAGCCGGCGCTGGAAGCCGCGCAGTGAGTAGTACCAGCCCGCGACCAGCCACGCCAGCAGGTAGACGATGTGCCCGAGGGCGGCCCAACCCGCCAGGTGACCGGTGGTGAGCTGCCGTGACAGCTCGACGCCATGCCAGATCGGCGTGACATAGGCGAGCCACGCGGCCGCACCGAGCTGGCTCACCGGAAAGAACGCTCCGCTGAAGAGCATCATCGGGATCAGTCCGAGCCGGAAAACGAGGGAGAACCCGCTCTCGTTCTTCAGCCGCGCCGAGAGCCCACACATCGGGGCGGCGTACGCCATGCCGAGCAGAATGACCACCCCGAGCGCTGCGACGCCTCCCCACCAGGTGGTCAGCACTCCGAACAGGCCCATCACGATCACGAACACCGCGCACGTCAAGAAGATGCGCACCGCGATGAACCCGAGCTGCGCGGCTACGATGTCGGCCACCCGCAGAGGGGTCGCCGCCATCGAGTAGTAGACCCGGTGCCACTTGAACCCACCCATCACGGGGTAGGTCGACTCGAAGATCGCCGTCTGCATCGCCGTGGTCGCCAACAACCCGGGTGCGATGAACGCAAGGTAGGTCACCCCGCCGAGCGCGGCCGTGCCCGAGTTCTTGTCGACGAAGTGGCCGAGCCCGACGCCCATCGCCGCGAGATAGAGCACCGGCATCAAGAAGTTGGTCACCGCCACGCCGCGCATCGTGCGCTTGAACACGGTGATCCAGTAGTCGGTGAGGCGCGTCGCCAGCCGCGGTGACTGCTCGGACACGAAAGCCATCAGTCCACCAAAGTCCGGCCGGTCAGCCGCAGGAAGACGTCCTCGAGCGTCGACCGGCGTACGAGTACG
>JBOHDU010000552.1:0-3122 GCA_050700615.1 Nocardioidaceae bacterium | reverse complement strand
GGAGGGCGGTGCTCTATCCCCTGAGCTACGGGGGCTCACGGCCGGGAAAAGGGTAGCAGTGTCGGCACTATTGCCCAACGGCGCGAGCTGCTTGCCGATACGGTCTCCGTGTGGACAGCGAACCCGCGTCGATCATGGTGGTCGACGATTCGGAGGTCATCCGCTCGTTGATCGTTCTCAACCTCGAGCTGGAGGGATTCGCCACCTCGGTTGCCAAGGACGGTCAGGAGTGCCTCGACCTGGTCGAGACCGTCCGGCCCGACCTGATCACCCTCGATGTGGCTATGCCCCGGCTCGACGGGTTCAGCACGGTGGCCCGGCTGCGCGCCAACCGCGCCACTTCCAGCATCCCGATCGTGATGATCACCGCCCGCGCCCAAGGTGCCGACCTGGAGCGGGGGGCCGATCTCGGGGTGGACGCCTACATCACCAAACCGTTCGAGCCTGACCAGCTCGTCGACACCATCCGAGGTCTGCTGGCGCAGGAGCGCGACGACACGCCTGGATAGGATGGGTCGGTGACCCCCGAGCAGCTCGCCCAGACGATTCGTGCGGCGCTTGATGCCCTGATCGGGCGTGGTGCAGTTGTCGTTTCCGGCGGCGTCCAGACCGAGGTCCGGGTCGAGCGGCCCAAGGCGAAGATCCACGGCGACTACTCCACCAACGTCGCCCTCCGGCTCGCCAAACAGGCCTCGATGTCGCCGCGTGAGGTCGCTGAGCTGCTGGCCGCCGAACTGAAGTCGGCCCCTGGAGTCGCCCACGTCGAGGTGGCCGGCCCTGGATTCATCAACGTCACCGTGGATGCCGCGGCCCAGGCCGAGCTTGCCAGGAGCGTCGTCATCGCGGGTGCGGCGTACGGCGGTTCGGTGCATCTGTCCGGCGAGAAGGTCAACGTGGAGTTCGTCTCGGCCAACCCGACCGGCCCCACCACCTTGGCATCCGCGCGGTGGGCGGCGATGGGGGACGCTTTGGCCAGGGTCCTCATTGCCTCAGGCGCCGAGGTAGCCCGCGAGTACTACTTCAACGACGCCGGCGCGCAGGTCGACCGGTTTGCGGGCTCGCTGCTTGCCGCCGCCCGTCACCAGCCGATCCCCGATGACGGCTATGTCGGCGCCTACATCGACGAGCTCTCCGCTCAGGTCCTCGAGGGTCGCCCCGATGTCCTGGCGCTGAGCGACGCCCAGGCGCGCGAGGTCTTCAGAGTGGACGGCGTCCGCCTCATGTTTGAGGAGATCAAGCGGAGCCTGCACGAGTTCGGGGTCGATTTCGACGTCTACTTCAGCGAGCGGAGCCTGCACGAGACCGGCGCGGTAGATGAGGCAGTCGAGAGGCTGCGTTCGGGCGGGCTGACCTACGAAGCCGATGGTGCGCTGTGGTTGAGGTCCACCGACTACGGCGACGACAAGGATCGGGTGATCGTGAGGTCCGACGGTCGGCCGACCTACATCTGCGCCGACGCGGCCTACTACCTCAACAAGCGGCGTCGCGGGTTCGACCGGATCCTGATCGTCCTCGGCGCCGACCACCACGGGTATGTTGGCAGATATCGGGCGCTTGCTGCGGCGTTCGGCGACGACCCCGACCTCAATCTCGAGCTGGTCATCGGCCAGATGGTCAACCTCGTTCGTGACGGAGCCCCCGTGCGGATGAGCAAGCGAGCCGGAACAGTGATCACCCTCGACGACTTGGTGGACGCCATCGGGGTCGACGCTGCCCGCTACGCCCTGGTGCGCTACTCGACCGACTCTGACATCGACATCGACCTCGACCTGTGGACGAGCCAGAGCAACGAGAATCCGGTCTACTACGTGCAGTACGCCCACGCGCGCCTGGCGTCGATCCTGCGGCACGCCCGCGACCTCGGGCTAGCGCCGGCTGACGAGGACTTCGATCCGGGCCTGCTGTCGCATGAGCGTGAGGGCGACCTGCTGCGCGGGTTGGCCGCCTTTCCCCAGACGGTCCAGTCGGCTGCCGACCTCCGGGAACCGCACCGGGTGGCTCGTTACCTTGAGGCCACCGCGTCCTCGTTCCACCGGTTCTACGACTCGTGCCGCGTGCTGCCGCTCGGCGACGAGGCGCCGACCGAGACGCATCGGGCCCGGCTGCTGCTTGTCGAGGCGACGAAGACCGTGTTCGGTAACGGGCTCGGGCTGCTCGGGGTGTCCGCGCCGGACCGGATGTGAGCGGGGCGCGCCCTCGCGGCCCCCTCTGCGGCCGGGGCGTTGCCGTCGATCGATGCGCGCGAGAGGGGGAGCCCACCGTCTCGTCGATTCAGACTGACGGGCAGATCTTGCATCATGGACTCTTCGGATCAGCCGGTTCGCCCGCGGACAGACTTGGGCGCATCCCGACAGGCAAGGGTGGGAGAGCATGAGTCGGCCGCTGCGCGTTGCGCTGCTCGGCTGCGGAGTCGTCGGCAGTGAGGTGGCCCGGCTGATCACGGCACAGGCAAGTGACCTGGCTGCTCGGATCGGTGCCCCTTTGGAGCTGGCGGGGATCGCCGTGCGACGCATCGAGCGACCCAGGCAGGTCGACGTGCCCAGTGAGCTGTTCACTACTGACGCCGATGCCCTCGTACGACGCGGCGACCTCGACGTCGTGATCGAGGTGATCGGGGGAATCGAGCCGGCCCGGTCGCTCATCTTGGCGGCGCTGGAGTCCGGGGCCTCGGTGGTCACCGCGAACAAGGCGCTGCTCGCCGACGACGGCTCCACGGTGTTCGAGGCGGCCGTGAAAGCCGGCCGCGATGTCTACTTCGAGGCTGCGGTGGCCGCCGCCATCCCCATCGTGCGTCCGCTCCGCGAGTCTTTGGCCGGCGACAACGTGCGTCGTGTCCTGGGGATCGTCAACGGCACCACCAACTTCATCCTCGACCGGATGGACTCGACGGGTGCCGGCTTCGACGAGGCGCTGGAGGAAGCGCAATCGCTCGGCTACGCCGAGGCAGATCCGTCCGCCGACGTCGAGGGGTTCGACGCCGCCGCGAAGGCGGCGATCCTGGCGAGCCTCGCGTTCCACACCAGGGTGACGGCGGCAGACGTCTACCGCGAGGGCATCACCGACGTATCGGCCGGTGACATGGTCTCCGCCAGGGAGATGGGTGCTGTGGTCAAGCTGCTGGC
>JBOHDU010000551.1:0-6125 GCA_050700615.1 Nocardioidaceae bacterium | reverse complement strand
CCTCAGGCTTCCCCGGAAGCCCGCCTCGAAGTCGCTCCGGCCGCCACTGCGGCCGACGTTGCTCACCTGACCCCATGCCGCGAAGGGACCTACCCCGTGCACCAGGCACCGCGCCTCGACGAGTCGGCCGGCCGCGGCCTCGCCGATCTGCGGCTGACGGCCGCGCTGGTCGCGTCCCGCCTGACTGCGGCGGCCATTCGGCTAGCCCATCGAGGAGGCGGCACCTCAGCACCCGGGCTGGTGGCGGACCGCATCGATCCCGATCTCGCCACGAAGCTCACCCGCGTGCTTCCCGACGGCGCGGTCGTCATCGCGGGCACTAACGGCAAGACCACGATCGCTCGGATGGTCGCCGACATGCTGGAGTCCGACGGGCGTCGGGTGGTGCACAACCGGTCAGGCTCCAACATGATGAGGGGCATCGTCGCCACGCTTGCCCGTCGGGCGACCGTGAGTGGCCGGCTCGATGCCGACGTCGCCGTGATCGAGGCCGACGAGAACGCGCTCCCGGACGTGCTGAGCAAGGTGGGCCCCCGGATCGTGCTGCTCAACAATCTGTTCCGCGACCAGCTGGATCGCTACGGCGAGATCGACCACATCGCGACGCGATGGCGCGCGGCACTGTCGGAGTTGACTTCCGAGACGGCCGTGATCGTCAACGGCGACGACCCGTCCCTTGTGGCGATGACCGACGGCCTGTCCGCGCGACGCATCATGGTCGGCTTGGACGACCCGAAGCACGCCCTCGAGTCGACTCCGCTGATGATGGATGCCGCCAACTGTCGATACTGCGGAACAGACCTGGCCTACGAGGCGATCTACGCGGGTCACCTGGGTGCCTGGCGGTGTCCCGGGTGCGGTCGCGAGCGACCCGAGCTGGATTTGGTCGGGCGTGACATCGAGCTCCATGGTGTCGAGTCGCTCGCCATGACGGTGGACGTCGGCGGCTCGACGACCCGGGTCGCGGTTGGGGTACCCGGCCTCTACAACGCCTACAACCTGCTCGCCGCGGTCGCCGTGGCGCGTGCGGCCGGCGTCGGCGATAGCGCGATCGCGACCGCGCTGAAGGGGTTCTCAGCGGCGTTCGGGCGGATCGAGCGGGTGTCGTACCGAGGTCGTGACCTGCTGCTGGTGCTGGCCAAGAACCCGGTCGGGTTCGACGAGGTGCTGCGCCTGCTCACCCACGATGCAGGCGCGCTCACGGTTCCCACGATGATCTCCATCAACGACCGCAGCGCCGACGGATCCGACGTATCGTGGCTGTGGGACGTCGACTTCGAGCGACTCGCGTCGACCACCACCGACCTCTACGCCGCGGGTCTGCGAGCGGCCGACATGGCCAACCGGCTCAAGTACGCCGGTGTGCCGCTCGACCGCATCCATGAGGTCGACGGAGAGCGCAGCGCAAGCCTGGACCGCTTCGTCGGCGAGCTCCCAGACGCCGGGCAGGGCTACCTGCTGTGCACCTACACGGCGATGCTCGACCTGCGCGCCGCGCTCGCCGACCGGGGCGCGGTCCGGCCGTTCTGGGAGCAGTGAGGAGACGGCCACCATGACCTTGATGATCGGTTGGCTCTACGCCAGCAGGATGAACATCTACGGCGACCGGGGCAACGTCATCGCGCTGAGCCAACGGGCCAGGTGGCGCGGCATCGACGTCGCCGTCCGCCTGGTCGACATCGGTGAGCCGCTCACCGATGAGATCGACCTGTACTTCTTCGGTGGCGGTCAGGACCAGATGCAGAAGTCGGTCGCCGAGGATCTCCAAGGTGGCAAGGGCCAGCGGCTGTGTGAGGCCGTCGATGCAGGCGCCGCCCTGCTCGCCGTGTGCGGGGGCTACCAGCTGCTCGGGCACGCCTATCACCCCCATGCCGCACCGCCGATGCCCGGCGTCGGGCTGTTCGACGTCACTACCGAAGCTGGCACCGACCGCTTCATCGGCAACGTCATCGTCGACTCGCAGTGGGGAGAGCTGGTGGGGTTCGAGAACCACAGCGGACGCACCCACCTCGGGGTGACAGCGGCGCCGATGGGCCGGGTTCGGGTCGGGCAGGGCAACAACGGCGTCGACCGGACCGAGGGCGTGGTGCACAGGGCAGCAGTCGGCTCCTACCTGCATGGCTCGCTGCTCCCCAAGAACCCGGTGCTCACCGACTGGCTGCTCGAGGCCGCCGTACGCCGGCGTCAGCCCGGCGTCGCTCTCGCGCCGCTTGACGACCGGCTCGAGGACCGGGCGCATTCAACCGCAGTGGCACGAGCCCGGCTGTCACACACCCGGCGCTAGCCAGCATCCGAGTCGTGGTCCTCCGACCAAGCGAGCGATCAGCCGAACGGCCCGAACGCGGCAAACGTCCCGACGTGCGGATCCAAAGTGGATGCCAACATCCGTCGGTGCCAGACTTGCCAGATGGCATCGGCATTAGACGAGGCAGACCGGGAGGATCTCCTGGCTGCACTCCAGTATCAGCGCGCCTCGGTGCGCTCCATCGTTGAAGGTCTCTCGGAGGAGGCGTGGCACACCTCCGTCGTGCCGTCGGGCTGGACACCTGCAGGGATGGTCGCGCATCTCGGGGGCGCCGAGCGGCACTGGACCTGCGAGGTCATCCTCGACCATGACCCGGGCCACCCCTTTGACGGGGACTTCGGGGAGGACGACGACGAGCCGTACGACCCGAACGCGCCGTTCGTCATCGACTGGCCTTCGTCGAAGGTCCTTGCCTACTACCGAGACCAGACTCAGCAGACCGACGAGATGTTGTCCGTGACGGCGCTTGGGTCCGCACCGCGGGGGCATCACGGCAGCCCCGACAGCGAGCAGC
This sequence comes from Nocardioidaceae bacterium, assembly GCA_050700615.1. Lineage (GTDB taxonomy): Bacteria > Actinomycetota > Actinomycetes > Propionibacteriales > Nocardioidaceae > JBOHDU01. The sequence continues at coordinate 3,306 of JBOHDU010000551.1, read as the reverse complement.
CGAGCACGGTACGCGAGATCGTTCTTCACCTTGTTGAGGAGACCGCCAGCCACTCCGGGCACCTCGAGATCGCTCGTGAGCTGCTGGACGGACGGACCGGACTGGGCCTGCGCTAGCCGCGCAGCGGAACCGCTACCGGCTCGGCGTCGTCACACCTGTGACAACACCGTCGTCGGGAGGGCAGCACAGATGAAGACCATCACCGTGAGTCTGCGGACATTATCGATCGGGGTTGCGGTCGCGATAGCGCTGGTACTCGCGTTCGTCGTCGGACAGCGGGCGAACGCCGATCCAGCATCGGGGGTTGGGCGCTCCGCTGCCGGAGACACCAGCACCACGCCCACGCGCACGATCATCATGAGCGGCCACGGATCGATCACCACGGTGCCCAACGAGCTGACCTTCGTCGTCACGGTTTCGAACACCAGCGCGGATGTCACGACGGCTCTGTCGGGCGCCAACGCCGGCACCCGGCAGGTCCTCCAGGCACTGGAGGCCAAGGGCATCGCCGGGCGGGACCTCAAGACCACGGGCCTGTCCATCCAGCCGCAGTACAACTACTCGGGTGGCAGTGCTGTGCTCGTGGGCTACAACGCGACCGAGCGCCTGAACGTCGTCGTGGAGAAGCTCTCCGAGGGCGGCAAGGCGATCAGTGCCGCTGCCGGGGCGGGCGGGAACTCACTGCGGATCAGCAACGTGCAGCTTCGGGTCAAGAACGCCGACGCCGTGCTTGCGCAGGCTCGCAAGGCAGCAGTGCAAGAAGCCCTGAGCAAGGCAGACCAGTACGTCGCCGCCGCCGGTGCCAGTCTTGGCGAGGTGACCGCGATCCGCGAAGTAAACGTGCAGCCCGTCATCCCCGAGATGATGGCGATGCGTGCTGCCAACTCCGCCGTGTCGAAGGTGCCGATCCGGGCGGGAACCCAGCAGGTGGGCGTTACGGTCCAGGTCACCTGGACGATCGGCCCCTGATCGAACCAGCCACCGGGGATTGCGACCTTCCCCGACGACCGTTGACCAGCCGGTCGTCGGGGGAGGTCGTCGATGCGGCTGCGTGACACCAGGGTCACGACCACTCGTGGTTCGAGACACTCAACTTCGCGAAACCCGTTGGGAGTAGGCATAGGCTGCCGAGCGTGCAGACGGCGGTGTCCCTGGTGCTGTTGGCCGCTGTGCTGGTCTTCGCCGTCATCCGCCCGCGCGGTCTTCCCGAGGCCGTCGCCGCAATCCCCGCCGCCGTGCTGGTGGTGGTGGGCCTGGTCCCGACCGGTCAGGCCCGGTCCGAGCTGGCCTCCCTCGGCCCGACAGTAGGCTTCCTTGCCGCCGTTCTCGTGCTCGCACACCTCGCCCAGGCCGACGGTGTGTTCGACTTTTTCGGGTCGATCGCAGCACGAGTCAGCCGTGGCTCGCCACGTCGGCTCCTGACAGTGACCTTCGGCGTTGCCGCGATCGTCACTGCGGTGCTCAGCCTGGACGCGACCGTTGTACTCCTGACGCCGGTCGTGTTCGCGACGGCAGCCCGCCTGAGCGTTCGCCCGCGGCCGCACGTATACGCCTGCACGCACCTGGCCAACTCGGCCTCGCTCCTGCTACCGGTATCCAACCTCACCAACCTGTTGGCATTCGCTGCGAGCGGGCTGACGTTCGTCGGCTTCGCCGGGTTGATGGCGCTCCCATGGGTGGTGGTCGTCGCCGTCGAGTACGTCGTCTTCCGCTTGTTCTTTGCGGCAGACCTGGCGACACCTGCCCAGGAGCCGGTTGTCGAGGGCGTCGCTGCGCCGAGGTTCGCCCTCGCGGTGCTCGCGCTGACGCTCATCGGATTCGGGGTGGCCGAGCCGGCCGGAGTCCACCCTGCCTGGATCGCGGCAGCCGGCGCGGTTGTACTGGCGGTCCCACGCCTGTGGCGGTCGCCGAGCCGGGTGTGGCCGATACTGCGAGAAGCCAACCCAGCCTTCCTGTTGTTCGTGTTCGCGCTGGGAGTCGTGGTTCTGGGCGTGCGAATGCACGGGCTCGGATCGCTCGTCGACTCGATCAGCCCGACTCAGGCGACCTGGTGGGGACTCCTGTGGGCGACGGTGCTTGCGGCCATTCTGGCCAACCTCGTCAACAACCTGCCCGCCACCCTGATCATGGTTCCGCTCGTCAGCCACTCACCCGGGCTTGTCCTTGCCGTACTGGTCGGCGTCAACGTCGGACCGAACCTGACCTACGTCGGCTCGCTGGCCACCCTGCTGTGGAGGCAGGTCCTGCATGCACGTGATGCCCGGCCGGTGACGCGCGACTTCCTGCTCCTCGGGGTCCTTACGGTGCCCGCATGTCTGCTCGGGGGGGTGGCGGCCCTGTGGGCAGCTCTGGCAGTGTCGGGGGTGTCATGAGGATCGTGGTGTGGCTCGTCGAGGGGACGTGGCAGTCGTGCATCGACGCGGCCGATCAGATCGCCCCGGCCGACGCCGAAATCGTGCTGCTCCACGTGCTCGACCCCGGTCTCAGCGAGGGCTTGCACGGAGTGTTCGAGGGCAGGCTCGGCCGAGGTCGGCACGGGCCCGACCCCGGTGACGCGGTGACCGCACTCAGCGAAGCTGCGGAGAGGCAGCTCTTCGATGCGGCGACTGGACGCCTCGGCAGACCGGCGACGCGGCACGCTCTGCGGGGTCAGGCCGAGCGCGAGGTCGTGGCCGCGTGCGTCGACGCCGCGCTGCTCGTCGCTGCCCGCGACGGCGACCACTCCCGCCTCGGCCCGCACAGCCTGGCTCCGCCGACCAGGTTCGTGGTCGACCACGCTCCTTGCCGGGTGCTGCTGGTCTGGCCGGACGAGCCGCCGAGCCTCGGTACGATGCCGCCGCCACCCCATCAAGGGAGTCGGCCGCATCGGCGACCGGGCCACCGTGAACCGCCCCCTCCGCCTCGTGGTGGACCCGGCTCGGACCGCCCCCCACGCCCGCACCACTAGTGGTCACGCGCCCGTCCCGTTGGCGGCCCAGGTGCCCCTTGTCCGGCGGTCGTGCGCTCACCTGCAACGGGTCGGACCGGCTCGGAATGCGGCAGGTTTGACACAATTGGCTGCGATGACGTCCCCTGCTCTCCCTCCGACGGCCACCCCCGGCGCGGGGGCGCATCCTCCCGCTGAGGCCGTCATCGACCTCGACGCGATCAGTGCCAACGTCGAGGCGTTGCGCCGGCACGTGGGTGGGCGCGAGCTGATGGCGGTGGTCAAGGCGGACGGCTACGGACACGGCATCGTGCAGTCCGGCCGCGCAGCGCGCGCAGGTGGTGCCAGCTGGCTGGGAGTTGCCTTTCTCAGCGAGGCTC
>JBOHDU010000550.1:0-2511 GCA_050700615.1 Nocardioidaceae bacterium | reverse complement strand
AACAACCTCGAGTCCGTGCTCACCTATGAGGGCACCTCGGAGGTCCACCAGCTGGTCATCGGCCAAGCCCTCACCGGCGAGTCGGCGTTCCGCTGAGCCTGGATCCGGGCTGAGCCGGGCTCAGGCGGTGTAGACGGGCTGACCCTCCACGTAGGTCGCCAGGACGCGAGTCTCGGCGATGGCTTCCGCAGGGCCAATGAAGGGATTGCGGTCAAGCACGACGAGGTCGGCCACCTTGCCCTCAGCAATCGACCCGGTGTCGTCGAGGTGGTTCACGAAGGCGGACCCCGCCGTGTACGCCGTCAGAGCGGTGCGTAGGTCGAGGGACTCGTGCGGGAGCAACGGCTCGTAGCCCTCGCCGCCTTCGCCGACGGGCAGCTGCCGGTTGACCGCGACGTGGACTCCCCACAGCGGGTTGGGGCTGCTGACCGGCCAGTCGCTGCCGCCGGCCAGCCGGGCGCCGGATGCGGCCAGCGATGCGAACGGATACTGCCAGCCAGCCCGCTGCGCGCCGAGAAACGGGATGGTGAGGTCGACCATCTGTGGCTCGTTGGCAGCCCATAGCGGCTGCATGTTCGCCGTGACTCCGAGGGCCGCGAAGCGCCCGATGTCGGCGGGTTGGATCACCTGGATGTGCGCCAGGTGGTGGCGATGGTCGTTGGCCCCGTTGCTGTGCCGAGCCGCTGCGAACGCGTCCAGCGCCTCCCGGATCGCCCGATCGCCGATCGCGTGGATGTGCACTTGGAAGCCGGCTGCGTCGAGGGAGGTCACGTGCGCGAGCAGCTGGGCAGGATCGACGAAGGAGATCCCACGGTTGGACGTCCGTGCGCCGTGACCGTCGAGGTAAGGCTCGATCATGCCCGCTGTGAAGTTCTCCGCCACACCGTCCTGCATGATCTTGACACTGGTGGCCCTGAACCGAGTCGACGTCAGTGCCTCCCGCCTCTCGATCAGCTCAGGTATCTGCTCCGCGCCCCGGTCGCGCTGCCACCAGAGTGCACCGACGACCTTCGCGGTGAGCTTGCCCTCGGACTCGAGCGAGAGGTAGGCCCCGGCGGCGTCCTCGATGTTGGCGTAGCTGCCGATGATCGCATCCTGCCAGGCCGTGATGCCCAGCGAATGCAGGAATGTCTGCGCCTCGAGCAGGGCGGAGCGGCGATCCTCGTCGGTGTCTGCCGGGACCAACCTGCCGACGATGTCCATGGCGCCCTCGTGCAGGGTCCCGCTCGGCGCCCCCGACTCGTCACGCTCGACCCTGCCGTCCGGCGGGTCGGGAGTCGTCGCGTCCAGCCCAGCGAGGTCGAGCGCCCGGGTGTTGACCCACGCGCCGTGGTGGTCGCGGTTGGGCAGGAACACCGGCCGGTCGGACACGACGGTGTCGAGATCGGCAGCGGTCGGCGTACCCCCTGGGAACGGGGCCATCGACCAGCCGCCGCCGGTGATCCACTCCAGCTCAGGGTGCGTGTCGGCGTACTCGCGGATGCGGGCCAGGTAGGCATCCCGGGCGAATTCGCCGGTGAGGTCGCAGCGCATTCGCTCCAGCCCACCCTGCACTGGGTGCACGTGGGCGTCCTGGAACCCCGGCACCAGCAGCCCACCCGCAAGGTCGACCTGCTCGGATGCGGGACCGGCAAGATCTCGCACCTGGTCGCCACCCACCGCGACGATGCGGCCGGCACGCACCCCGACCACAGTCGCGAACCGGCCGTCCGGGCAGAAGACCGCCCCGCCGGCAAAGACCAGGTCGAGTTGGTCGCTCACGAGGATGCCTGTCGCACCCGAGCAGCCTAATGGGACCACCGGCGCCCTGCGTCAGCGCCAGGATGAGGGAGCTGACCGCGGCTGCCAACGATGCGGCGGCCGTTCCGGTTCGGTCGAGGGTGTTCGCATCGAAGGTCTAGAGTGCGGATTTCGTCGCACTGGCTGTCGCGGACATCTGTTATGGGCGTACCTAGGCGATGTAGCCAACGGATTCACTTGCCAAACGAGGAGTCCCGGAGCAGACTGGCGCCCATGACGATCGATGAGTCGCTTGACCTCAGCACCCTGGACCAGACCGCCCTTCAGCAGGCTGCGCGCGAGCACCTGTGGATGCACTTCACCCGCATGTCGTCCTACGACGACGCCGAGGTGCCGATCATCGTCAAGGGCGAGGGCCCTTACATCTACGACTCGCATGGCAAGCGCTATCTGGACGCGCTGGCCGGGCTGTTCGTGAGCCAGCTCGGGCACGGGCGCCAGGAGCTTGCTGCTGCCGCGGCCAAGCAGGCCGAGCAGCTCGGGTTCATGCCGATCTGGTCCTACGCGCACCCCAACGCGATCGAGCTGGCCCAACGGGTCGCCAGCTACGCTCCCGGTGACTTGAACCGGGTGTTCTTCACCTCCGGCGGCGGCGAAGCCATCGAGTCCGCGTGGAAGCTAGCCAAGCAGTACTTCAAGCTGACGGGCAAGCCCACCAAGCACAAGGTGATCTCGCGGGCGATCGCCTACCACGGCACCACCCAGGGTGCC
>JBOHDU010000549.1:0-7072 GCA_050700615.1 Nocardioidaceae bacterium | reverse complement strand
GTTCTTGACGCCGAACACGTCACACCCGTGGCGCAGCGCACCGGGTCTTGCCGAATCCGCTTGTGGCGAGGCTGGTGGAGGCCACGCGGAGATGGAACGGCGCCCACTTCAGCCCGTGTGCCTCGCTCGCGCGCCTGGCGAGGCTGCCGCGCTTCGACCGGGATCGAGGCGAGCACCCCGGCGCGCCACGTTCCCAGAGCTTGTGAAGTGGTTACGTCAAGGACGCGTCAGTAACTCTTGTCTGACGGCGTACGGCTGGCATTCACTGCCGACATGTCAACGCGTTCTCCGAACTCCTGGCCGACCCCGCGCTACGTGGCCGAAGGCGCACCCATCCGGGACTCTGTCCTGCGTTGGGCGGGGGGACCGGCATCGGCCGCGGGGTTCGGCGTTACGTTGGCCCTTGGCTCGGCGATGTCGGGGTGGCATGGTCGCCTTGCAGCCACTGTCGGACTTGCGGTGATGGGGTTGGTTGTCGCCATCTTTGGCTGCATTGCCGAGTCGCTAGCCGCTGCGGCCACGGCAGTCTCCGCCTGGTTGATGCTCGACGGATTCGTCGTCGACCGTTACGGCGTCTTGGCCTGGCATGGTGACAGCGACGTCCTACGGCTTGCGGTGCTGGCTTGTTGCGCCTGCATCCCGGCGGTCGTACGCACAGCGCATGGTCAGCGCCAGCACCGTCCCCGACGTACGATCAACCCCGGGGGAATCTCACCGCGGTAGGGGTTATGACTCGTGGAGCGTTGCGCATCTATCTGGGTGCAGCACCGGGGATAGGCAAGACCTACGCCGTGCTCGCTGAGGCCCACCGCCGCAAGGCGAGGGGGGCCGACGTTGTCATCGGGTTCGTCGAGACACACGGTCGCGCCGGCACGAGCGCAATGATCGGCGACCTTGAGGTCGTCGACCGGCGCCGTCTCTCCTACCGGGACCAGATCATCGAGGAGATGGACGTGGACGCCCTCATCGCACGCCGGCCGGGGGTCGTCTGCGTCGATGAGTTGGCTCACACCAACGCTGCGGGCAGCAAGCACACGAAGCGCTGGCGGGACGTCGAGGACCTGCTCGATGCGGGTATCACGGTCTTGTCGACTGTGAATCTGCAGCAGCTAGAGTCAATGAACGACGTCGGAGAGAAGATCACCGGCATCCGCCAGCAAGAGACCGTTCCCGACTCGATCGTGCGCCGGGCCGAGCAGATCGAGCTCGTCGACTTCACCCCTGAGGCGCTGCGACGACGCATGGCGCACGGCAATATCTACCCTGCGAAGAACATCGACGCGACGGTCAGCAACTACTTCCGGGTCGTCAACCTGACTGCACTGCGCGAGCTTGCCCTGGTGTGGTTGGCCGACAGGGTCAACGACTCGCTGCAGGGGTACCGCCGAGGCGACGACATCGATGAGACGTGGGAGGTCCGTGAGTGCGTGGTCGTCGCGCTGTCAGGCGGATCGGAGGGCGGGGCGCTCATTCGGCGCGCCAGAAGGATCGCCGCTCGCGGCGGCGCCGACCTCCTCGGCGTGCATATAGCCCGCTCCGACGACCTCGCGGCCGGCTCCAGCCCAGCCTATCTGGCCGAACAGCGACGCCTCATCGAGACGCTCGGTGGAAGCTACCACGAGGTGGTCGGCGACAACGTCCCGCACGCGTTGCTTGAGTTCGCGCGCGCGGCGAACGCCACGCAGCTCGTGCTGGGCGCGTCCCGGCGGTCGGCGGTCGCCAGGCTGCTCGCCGGACCAGGTATCGGGGCCAGCACCGTACGCCGGTCGGGAAACATCGACATCCATATGGTCAGTCACGAGCAGGCCGCAGGCGACAGCCGCCTTCCCAGGCTCGGTGTCGGTCTCGGCCCCCGGCGACGACTGTACGGCGGCATTGTCGCCGCGGTCAGCCTGCCGATCCTCACCCTTGCCCTCGTGCACCTGCGCACAGTCCTGAACATCACGAGCGACTCGCTGGCGTTCTTGGTGATCGTGCTTGCGGTCTCACTGATCGGCGGGGCGTACCCGGGAATCATCACCGCAGTAGTTGCCAGCCTCTTGTTGAACTACTTCTTCTCGCCTCCGCTGCATCGGTGGACCATCGCACAACACGACAATGTCATCGCCCTCGTCGCATTCCTGCTCGTTGCGGTAGCCGCCAGCTGGGTCGTCGAGCTCGCGGCTCGTCGGACGGCTCAAGCAGCCCGGGCGAGCGCAGAGGCCAAGACCCTGGCCACACTGGCCGGTAGCGTGCTCCGAGGGGAGGCGGCCCTCACGGCTCTGGTGCAAAGGCTTCGCGAGGCGTTGTCGTTGTCCACCGTCACGCTGCTCGAGCGGGAACGTTCGGCATCAGGCTGGACTCCGATCGCATGGGCAGGCGACAAGCCAAGCATCGCGCCCGACGACGGCGACGCCAACGCCATGTCCGGTGACGACCTCGCGTTGGTCGTGTGTGGTCGACTGCCCATGGCCGAGGACCAGCGGCTGCTGGCCGTGTTCGCTGTCCAAGCGCGGGTCGCCCTCGAGCAGCAGCGGCTCGCCGACGCGGCAGCGGCCGCGAAGCCCATCGCCGAGGCGGACAGGATGCGAACCGCGCTTCTGGCGGCCGTGAGCCACGATCTCCGTACGCCGCTCGCCTCCGCCGCCGCCGCCGTCCAAAGCCTGGACAACGGGTCCATCGCCTGGACGCCGCAACAAACGGCAGAGCTGGTCACGACGGCCCGGGAGTCATTGGAGAGGCTCGGCGGTCTCGTCGAGAACCTGTTAGACATGAGCCGACTACAAGCTGGCGCCTTAGCTGTCTTCCCTGAACCGACAGCGCTGGATGAGGCGATTCCGCTGGCGCTCGACACCTTTGGCGAGGCCACCGGCAAGGTTGAGATTGACATCCCGACCAACCTCCCCGACCTACAGGCAGACCCCGCGCTGCTCGAGCGAGTCATCGCCAACCTCATCGCCAACGCCTTGCGCTATGCGCCGCCCGACCAGCCCCCAAGAGTGGCGGCCAGCGTCCTCGGCGAGCAGGTGGAGCTCCGCGTAATCGACCACGGGCCTGGGGTCCCCACCCAAGACTGGGACCAGATCTTCACGCCCTTCCAGCGACTCGGTGACACAGACAACACCACTGGCGTCGGACTCGGGCTTGCGCTCGCCCGCGGGCTGGCCGAAGCCATGGGAGGACACCTTTTCCCAGAGGAGACTCCAGGCGGCGGGCTCACGATGGTCCTTCAACTGAGCGCCGCGCAGACAACTCGGGTTGCTCTCGACGTCTCTGAGGAGTCGCACCGATGACGCGTGTGCTCGTGGTCGATGACGAGCCACAGATCTTGCGTGCGCTTCGCGTTAACCTGCAGGCCCGCTCTTACACGGTGCTGACTGCCACGAACGGGCGACTGGCACTCGATGCCGCCGCTCGGGAGCATCCCGACCTCATCATCCTCGATCTCGGCCTACCCGACATCAACGGAGTCAATGTGATCATCGGCGTTCGCGGCTGGTCCTTAGTGCCCATCCTCGTGCTGTCCGGTCGACTCGACAGCCGACAGAAGATCCGTGCACTCGACGCCGGAGCCGACGACTACGTCACGAAACCCTTCAACGTCGAGGAACTGCTGGCCCGCCTACGCGCGATCAGCCGGCGTGTGGGTGGCGCCGAGTCCGCGCCCATCGCTCGGTTGGGCAACGTCGTGATAGATCTCCAGACGCATCGCATCACCCGAACGAGTGGTGCAGGCGGATCCGATACCTCGCAGATCCGTCTCACTCCCACCGAGTGGCAGATCCTCGAAGTGCTCACCAGGAACCCCGGACGGCTCGTTACTCAACGCCAGCTCATTCGCGCCATCCGCGGCTCAAACTACGATGACGCCGCCCACTACCTGAGGCAGTACATGGTGCAGCTGCGTCGCAAGCTCGAAGACAACCCGTCGCGGCCGCGACACCTGCTGACCGAGCCCGGGATGGGCTACCGCTTCCAGCCGGACGAGACCTAAGCCTGGATCCTGGATGGGCGCCGTCGCGAGCGGCACCACCGGGGTGCAATGTCAAGGCGCCGGCGCGAGGGTGGTCTGGGTTGCACCGTTGAGCGTCGGCACCGCCGCCAGGGTGCTGCTCTGGGCCGCGCAGGAGACGAGCCCTCCACGGATCAGCTGTCAGTGCGTCGCCAGGCTTCTTCCTCGCGCTTCTCGTAGTCGACGAAGGCGTTGCGCAGACCCAGCAGCACTTCGGCCGCGGTCTCAAACAGTGCCCTGGCCTGGGGCTCGCCGACCTTCGTGACGTCCTCACGCAGGTGCTCGGCCAACTCGCCGAGCCGGGCCTGGACCTTGCGCGTGTGCCGGATCGGATCACTGACGGGAAGGGTGTTCGGGTCCGTCATCGCGTCCTCCTTAGCTTGTGACGATCGTTCCCTTCCAGGGTGGCAAGGCACCCGGGAGCGTGCTTGATCGGCGTTGCGGTCCTCAGCCGTCTCAGCCAAGGATCGGGCCCTGTCGACGCCGGATACGCCTCCCACGAGGCGTTCACCCGTGCCCTCCAGCTCCCCACGCGAGGGACGGGTGGGCCCAATTTTGGCGGTGCCGAGGACTCGGCCGTCCTCCTGGAGCACGACCGTCGGGCCTGGGCGGCCGCTCCATCCAGAGGTCACGCGCCTGCTTGGCAGTGAGGTCATCGGGATAGGTGTCGGTCTCTCCCTCGGCGACGGTCGCGGGAAAGAAGGGCCAGATCTGCGTCCAGTCGTCGGCGGTCGCCGTCCGAAATAATCGTGTCGGCCAGCCCTCGTCGGTCGAGATTGTCCCGACCATGACCCACTGCGGGGTCACTCACCCGTCTCACCGTCGATCGACTCCCTGATCAGGTCGGCGTGGCCGTTGTGGCGGGCGTACTCCTCAATCATGTGCAGCATGATCCAGCGCAGCCGGAAAGCCTCGCCGCTCGAGCTCGCCCGCACCGACTCGGTGTCGAGGCCGTCGCGGGCCAGAGCCTGGTCGATCGCGGCGTCGGCACGTCGTACGCATTCGTCGTAGAGGCTGCGCAGCTCCTCGGGGCTGTCGTCGGCCGCGGTGCGCCATTCCCAGTCGGGGTCGGCGTCCCAGTCGACGTCGTCGAACGGCGTCGGGTACGGCTCCCCGAGCAGAGTCCGCCCGAACCAGCCGGCCTCGACGAGAGCGAGGTGCTTCATCATCCCGCCGAGAGTCATCGTCGACGGCGCGTGTGCCTGGGCCAACTGCACCTGGTTCAGGCCGGCGCACTTCCAGCGGAACGTGTCGCGGTGGTAGTCAAGGAACCCGCGGAGGGCGGTCACCTCGTCGGCCAATAGCGGCGCCTCGGACCGGGTGCTCTTGTCGAACGTCTGCGCCATGGCGCCGACGCTAACCGCTGGTGCCGCCACCCGCACCCCGTTTTCGCCGTACGCCGCGACGCTGGCGCTGCCCTACGTGGCGGGGGCAGTCGAGTCACTGCCCGAGGCGCGCGAACCCGAGGGATAGTCTTCCCGGCAGGGATTCTGAATAGGGGTTGGAGGCGCCAGATGCGCGCAGTGCCGCAATCGGTGCTGGGTGCCCTCGCCGCCTGCGCCCTGGCCGGCATCTGCTGCGCCTGCTCCCCTGGCGCCGTTGCTCCGACCAAGCCGGCACCGAGCCCACCCAGCCAGTCATCGAGCTCTGTGCCGACCCACTCAACGCAGCAAGACATGCGGGCTCACGGCTTCGTGGCACCCTGGGATCGGCCGTTGCCGCCGGCTCGGTCGGGCGGCCACCTGCGACCCGGTTCGGACCCGAACGTGCTGCCCGGTGACCTATTGATCGCGGACAAGCTCAACAACCGGCTGATCATCGTCGACCCACGGGGCCGCATCCGCTGGCGCTTTCCCGGCAAGGGTGGGTTGCGCTCAGGCCAGCCGTTCCTGATCCCCGATGATGCCTTCTTCACCCCAGACGGCCGACACATCATCGCCACCGAGGAGGACGACTTCGTCATCCGTGTCATCGACGTGGTCAGGCAGGCGATCATCTACCACTACGGGAAGCCGGGGGTCAGCGGCGACGGCAGGAACAGAGTCTGGAACCCGGACGACGCGATCATGCTGCCCAACCACGACATCGTCACGGCCGACATCAAGAACGAACGACTGCTGTTGATCCGGGAGGGACGCCACGACTACCTGCGGCACTGGGGCGACGTGAACCACGGCTACCACCAGCCACCGCGATACTACGGCTCCCCGAACGGGATGTTCCCGGCCGGCCACGGCCGGTTCCTCGTCACCGAGATACGAGGCGACTGGGTCGACGAGATCGACCTCCACGGCCATGTGTTCTGGTCGGTCCATCCCCCAGGGGTCACCTACCCCTCCGACACCAACAAGATCGGCCCCGACAGGTATCTCACCGTCGACTACTCCAGCCCGGGGCAGATCGTCATCTTCGACCAACACGGCAAGACCCTCTGGCGCTACACCGGCACACCCCGACAGCCGCTGAACCATCCCTCCCTCGCGCTACCTCTGCCCAACGGCGACATCGTGTGCAACGACGACTGGAACCACCGCGTCATCGTCGTCGACCCACACACCGACAAGATCGTCTGGCAGTACGGCCACTACGGAGTGCCGGGCCACAAGCCCGGCTACCTGGACAACCCCGACGGGATAGATCTCGCACCCCCCTACTCGCTGATCGACACAACCCTGCACCCCCACTAAAACGACGAAGAGATCCTCGAGGCACTCCCGGCAGGTGGTGATCGGAGGGAGATTCAGCGTTCTGGACACCGACTATCAGCTTGTCGGATAGCCTGCCCACGTCCTTGGTTGGAGGTGCTGGCCCATGTACGACTTCGTCTTGTTCGTCCACCTGCTCGGTGTGGCGCTGCTGATCGCCACGGTCACGACGGCCCTGGTGGCCACTTTGCGCGCGCAGAAGGTCCCAACCGTGCAGGAGCTGCGATCAGTCACGGCGGTGACGAAGAAGATCGACGTCGTCATCGGGCCCGCCATGTTGCTCATCCTCGCCGCCGGTCTCTACATGGTGGCCCGCGGAGGAGGTGACGGCACAATCTCCTGGTCCAGCGGCTGGGTCGACGTCGCCTTGGTCATC
>JBOHDU010000548.1:0-2901 GCA_050700615.1 Nocardioidaceae bacterium | reverse complement strand
GTGTTCCTGGTCGCGGGAACGCTCAGCGTGCCGGGTCACCAGGTTGACTGGGTCGACACACCGCCGGACTACCCTCTGCGCACGCTGCAGCTCGAGCAGATACGGGAGATGCAGTCGGCGGGCATCGGCTTCGAGTCGCACAGCCTGCACCACGCCGATCTCACGTCGTTGAGCTTCGCCGACTGCGTCGAGGATCTGCGCAGCAGCCGCGAGCTGCTCGAGACCCTCCTCGGGCACGATGTGCGGATGCTTGCCTACCCACGCGGGCGGCACAGCGCCGATGTACGACGCGCCGCGCAACGCGCCGGCTACAGCCATGCGTTCACCTTGCCCGAGAGCCGGGAACCGGTCGGCCGCTATGCGATTCCCCGGGTGGGACTCTACCGAGGCAACAACGCGCCGAACCTACGGATCAAGCTGTCCCGGCCCTACCTCAGCGTCCGGACCAGCCGGGTCTTCGAGATCAGGCGAAGGGCCGGTCGCGTCGGAGCTGCGGCCCGGTGACGACCGATGCCGACGGCCGAATGCATGCGGGCCGAATCCATGCGGGCCGAGCGGAGCGAGCCGGCGGCGGGCCGGTGTTCGTGGTGGGGTCGATGCGGTCGGGATCAACCATGCTCCGGTTGATTCTCGACAGCCATCCTGAGATCGCCATCGGCCCCGAGACGGGCTTCATGCGCGGTCTGCGCGGCGCCAAGGAGATTCCGAACTGGCAACACGGCAAGGGATGGTACGAACGCCTGGGTTGGTCGGAGAGCGAGTTCGACGCCCGCCTGGATGACTTCTACGACGGGATCTTCCGACGTTTCGCCACCGAGCAGGGCAAGACCCGCTGGGGCGAGAAGACGCCGTTCCACACGACGTGCATACCCGAGATGGCGAAGGTGTTCCCGACGGCGACCTTCGTGGGTATCGTGCGACAGCCCGGCGCGGTTGCGACGTCGCTGCACAAGCACTTCCACTACACCTTCGCGGACGCCGTCTCGTACTGGCTTGCGACAAACCTCGACCTCGTCCGTGCCGGCTCCGAGCTGGGAACGCGGTTCGCGGTCTGCCGGTACGAGGACCTCGTGCTGCACGCCGAACCCGTCCTCCGGGCGGCGATGCAGCACCTAGACGAGTCGTGGTCCAGCGACCTCCTCGAGCACCACCGGGTGCAACGTGAGAAGGGCGCCCCCCGGCGCGCAGAGGGCAGCACCGTGACCCGTGAGCCGATCGACGCGAGTCACGTCGACGAGTGGGCCAGCTCGATGGGCGCGGGCCAGCGCCAGGCACTCTCGAGCGTGGCCGAGCTCGGCCTGTTCTTCGGCTACGACGTCCTCGATCCCGAGTCGCATCGACCCTTGCCCGCCAACCTCGACGAGCGGCAGTGGCTGCTTACCGGCGAAGACCTTGCCAAGCGGCGAGTGGAATGGGCCGATCGGATCGACTTCGAGCTGCGGCCGCCGACCCTCACGATCGAGGCGAGCCCTCAGGAGCTGGCGAGCCAGCTTGCGCGGGCCGAGCAGGCACTGGCTCGGGTTCGGTCCCGGCGTTCGGTCCGATTGGTCGACGCGTTCCGAAGGCTGCAGCACGGGAGGTCAGCCTCGGACCTGAGGGATGTCTGGGCAGTGCTGAGAAAGCAGCGCGACCCCTGACGGTCGCAGCAGGGCACCAGCAGCCCGGTGCCTCGTTATCCGTCTGGGATATCGCCTGGCAGCGTCTGTGACGCCCAGGCGGAACCACCCAACAAGATTCCCCGACAGGAGATCCGTCTGAGGCCAGGTGAATGGCCAATGTGGGCCATTGCCGGATGTTCAGGTTGTGCTTACATCACGTTCAGGTGCCGTTAAGCATCCGGGTGCATCGGGCGGGAGCACGGGGAGGGACATGTCGACGGAGGAACTGCTGACCCCGCGCGGCACCCTCCCGCGCCAGCGGTCCCCCTTGCGTCGAGTGCTGCCTCGCAAGTCCGGCGAAGGGCATTCGCGACGGTTCGTCGCTCCCGGGCTCGATGCCGCGATATGGGTCATCCTCATCGATGTGGTCGCCTTGACCCTCGCGATCCTGCTGGTGTCGGGTGGCCGGATCGCGCTGACTCTGCTCGTCACGATCGTCATCTTGCTGAATGCGTCAGGCGGCCTCTACCGGTCCCGCGTCTCGCCCTCGCTCCTCGACGAGCTGCCGGAACTGGTCGGTCGAGGTCTGGTCGCCGGCGCCATCGCCACCGCAGTGGCGATATTCGTCGACGTCCCGGTCCAGCAGGGGCCCGTGCACGCAGCAGTGATCTACCTGCTGATCGCCTGCACGGGCAGGGTGATCGGCTACCCGATCCTGCGCCGCACCCGCACCGTCCACGGTGCCGGCCGGCCGACCATCATCGTCGGCGAGGGCCTGGTGGGTGAGCAGATCGCGACGACGCTGCTCAGCCACAGGGAGTACGGGCTGCTTCCGGTCGGATTCGTCGACGACAATCCGCTGCTCTCCGAGAATGACTCGCACATCCCATTTCTCGGGACTATCCGGTCACTCTCCGGCCTGCTGGACAAGTATCAGGTGCGGAACATCATCGTCGCGTTCACGTCCACCCGAGAGTCGCGCATGGTGGAGATCCTGCGTCGCTGTGACCGGGCCCGTTGCGAGATCTACGTGGTTCCCCGGTTCTACGAGCTCGACGCCGGCGGCCGGAACACCGAGCTGATCTGGGGACTCCCACTCACCCGGCTGCGCCGATCCGCGTACCGGTCACCATCGTGGCGCGTCAAGCGGATCTTCGACATCGTGGCGGCCGGTCTGGGCCTCATCGTGCTCAGCCCGCTGCTGGCGCTCTGTGCGCTGGCCGTGCGGCTCGAAGGTGGGCCGGGCGTGATCTTCAGACAGGAGCGGGTCGGCGTCGACGGGCGCCGGTTCATGATCTTGAAG
>JBOHDU010000547.1:0-3640 GCA_050700615.1 Nocardioidaceae bacterium | reverse complement strand
GTGCTGGGTGGATGGCCCGCACCAGCGCGCGCACGTCCGGCTCCGCCAGCGGTGGTAGCTGCAGCCGGACCACGCCGGGAAGCCGGGCCCACTCGGCGACGGTGGCCCGCAGCGGGTGCTTGCGGTGGATGTCATCACTGCGGTAGGAGGCGACGATGGCGACGTGAGCGCCGAACTGCCGCGCGAACAAGAAGCTGAGCAGCTCTCGGGTGGAGCGGTCAGCCCAGTGAACGTCCTCGATGATCACCAGGAGTGGCTCATCTTGGGCGAGGTCGGACAACGTCGCGTGCACCGACTCGAACAGATCGGCCCGGTCGACGCGGTCCGCCCCGTCGTTGCTGCTTCCGGACAGCATCCGGCGCCCTGGCAACAGCCGCGATACGGCGGGGTGCCGATCGGAGAGGGAAACCGGCGGAGAGCCCGGTTCGGCGGAGAGCCGGCCGAAGATCTCAGTGAACGGCAGGTAGGCGAGCTCGCTGTCGCCGAAGTCGAGACAGTGCCCCACCAGGACCCGCCAGCCCGCAGCCGTGCTCTGGTCGGCGAGCTCGCTCAGCAGCCGTGTCTTGCCGACCCCGGCATCGCCGGCGACCAGCACGGTCATGGACGACTCTGGGTCGTGGTCTGCACCGACGAGCTCAGTCAGCCGCGCCAGCTCTTCGTGCCGACCGACGAGCTGACCTCGGCGGCTCAGACCCGGTGCCATGCACTCCATCATTCCCTGTCCCGCCGACAGGTTTGCCGTCGGTGGTGAAGGCAGCAGATCGGGCGCTTGCCCTAACGTGCGCACGCCTCACTCAGCCAGCGGTCTGGGCGATGGCACCGGCGGGGTCTTCAGCGGCCCGCGGGCGACCTTGCGCCGCTCACGGCGCAGCCGCCGGGCCGTGCTCCCTTCGAAGTAGCGTGCTACTCGCTCGCGCTGGTAGTCGAGCTCGGTGTTGATGAATGGGTCCTTCGCAACGAACATCTTCGTCTCCTGGTGGTCTCGATGCTTCGACAATCCGCCTCTAAGGCAGCCCGGCACATCGGGAGAAAGGCGTATCTGACTCGTTCGGCGCAACGTGGGGGCTTAGCCACGGCTTAGCCACGCCCGAAGCCGGGTCTCGGCGTGGCTGTTCAGGCTGGCCGGTCGACTCGCCTCAGCCATGGGCTGCTCCACCGGGTTGCCGCCGAGCGGTGCCGCTGCCTTCGGCACCACGCGCATCGAGTGCGGAACCACCGGAACACCGGACCTCGTCCAACCCCCGATGGATCGACCCGTCGAGAGGAGCGCACCATGAGGTGCACGTGGCCGCCCCGTCTGGCCTCCACGGTGTTGGGCACCAGCTTGCTCGTAGCGCTGGTCGGCTGCGGGCAGCAAGCTGCGGGCGGGGGGCCGGGCACAGCGCACCCTCCGGTCTCGTTCGTCTCGTCTGGCCCACGCGACGGCGGCCCCAACGTGCCGGGAGGCGGAGTCAACACCGGGTCGAACCCAGCGGCCGGCCCGTCGATGTTGCAGTGCAGGGGCCCGATGTCGATGAGCGTCATGGACGTCGTCCCGCACGCCAGAGGTGCCGGGACACCCAGACACGCGGCGGCCCGTTTCGCCGGCCCGGGGGAGCGGGTGGTGAGAGTGAGCCGGCAACCGGACGCGGTCAGATTCGCCGTGGTGTCGCCTGAGGGCACCGCCACGAAGCTGCTGACGACGATCAGCGTCGGAAGTGGCTGGCTCGTCGCCAGCGTCGCGCACTGCTGACGGCAACGGCTGAACCCGAACCCCGCGACCCCCGTACCCGGTGAGGCTGCGCCCTGCTGTTCTGGCAGCCTGCTGACCATGGACCTTCGTGCGCTACCGGAGCCGTCGCCCACCGCCGGCTCACCTCGCGATCGGGTCGCCGAGCTCGAGCATCACCTCGGGGAGCCGGCCGCCGCCGAGCTGTGCGGAGAGCTGCTCGCCGGCGCCGCACCTGAGCCGCTCGACCCCGCGATCCGCTACCTGGCCGGGGCGCCCGTCGCGCGGTTGCGACTCGGCGGCTACCACGAGTACTGGTTTCGCGTCTGGGGTGCACGCGGACTGCTCTACGTATGGAGCGAAGGCTGCGCCGACGCCGTTCTCGGCGGCCTCACCGACGAGCACTGGCGGGTCGCCGAGATGTGCTTGAAGGTTGCGGCCAAGCGCGACCTCCCGGCTGCAGCACCAGCCGCCACTCGGCTGACTGCCCACGAGCTGTCCCGCGTTCGGGCCAACGCGGTCCGCACGCTCGGGTTGGTCGGTGACACCGAGCACTGGGAGACGGTCCGCTCCGCTCTGGCCGATCCGGAGGGCGACGTACGCCGAGCGGCCGAGACCGCCCGTCGGAGGATGGCCGACCGTCTCGACCTGGAGCAAAGCTGATGGTCGTGACCCGCTTGTGGCCACGAGGGGTCAGTCTGCGGCCGACTGAGCGGTCGCCAGCGCGGCGGTCACGGCCACCTCTATCTGCTTGCGTGTCTTCGCTGCCCGGATCTCGTCAGCCGACACCAGCTTCTGCAAGGAGCGGCCGGTCTGCAGCAGCACCACCGGGAGGTCGACGTTGCGCCACGACGACGACGCGTAGTCGGCGCGGAACGTATCCCGGTGTAGCACCCTGGCCGGGAAGGGCAGCCCGTCCAGGAAGCTGCGCCAGTGGGCGTTCGTCCCCCAGACCCCGCACGTGAGCAGGCTCAGGTGGCACGGAAACGTGTCCGGGCTGGCGGCACGTTGCCAACGCTCTCGAATCGCGTTGAACAGGCCGCTGTCGGTGTTGTGGACGAAGACGATGCGACGACCGGTCTCGGGCAACTCGCTCACGGTGCCAAGTATGCTGCCCCAACCCAAAGGCTGGCTGAGAATGCACCGTGAATCGAGCCCGAACCCGTCGGGCCGCTGAGCGAGGACTGACCAAAGCGGACCCGACCTTGGTTTAACCTCGCCATAGGAGCCGGGCAGCCCCATCCCTAAGGTCAACCACATGCTGGCGGTGCGTTACTCACCTGTGCTGCAGCTTTCTCGGGCGAGCAGACCGTGAATGGTCAGGTGGGAGACAGGCCTCAAGGAGAGCGTGTTCGCCCGGCGCGGGTGCGAGCACGGAGGTGTCGACGATGAGGGTGTTGGTCGCCTTGGGCGGCAACGCGATGACTGCCCCCGACGGCAACGCCCGACCTGAGGACCAGATCTTCGCCGCCGAGGTGGCGATGAACAGCGTCGCCGACCTCGTGGCCGAGGGCATCGACGTCGTGGTCACGCACGGCAACGGGCCTCAGGTCGGCAACCTGCTGGTGAAGAACGAGCTCTCCGCGGCCGTCGTGCCGCCGGTGCCGTTGGACTGGTGCGGGGCGCAGACTCAGGCCACCTTGGGCTTCGTGCTGATGGATGCGCTCGAGCCGGCCCTCGCCATGCGAGGCGTGCCCCGGCCGACCGCGACGATCGTCACTCGCACCAGGGTCGATCCCGCCGATCCCGGCTTCGTCCGACCGACCAAGCCCATCGGTCGTTACCTCAGCCAGGCCGAGGCAGAGGTCCTCATGGAGCATGGAGAGACGTTCGAGGATCGCGGCCCGCGCGGCTGGCGCCGGGTCGTGCCGTCGCCGGAACCGCTTGAGATCATCGACGCCGGCGCGGTCGCGACGCTGATCGATGCCGGGT
>JBOHDU010000546.1:0-2583 GCA_050700615.1 Nocardioidaceae bacterium | reverse complement strand
GCCTGACCGAGAGCCACCCGCACGACATCAAGATGACCGTCGAGGCTCCGAACTACTCGGCGCGTTAGGACCTGCCAGCAGACGTCGGCTCGAACCTCGAGCGAGCGCGACGGCTGATCTGTCACCGGCGCGCGAGCGACCGGTGCGGTGGCAAAGCTCCGGTAAACGAGCCCGAACCCGATGGGTCGAAAGCGGCCGGGATCGCGGCTGCTGACAGACCGCCCTTGCCGGTAGCCTTGCGGCGTGACGGACATCGAGATCGGCCGCGCGAAGCGGGGCCGCCGCGCCTACTCGTTCGACGACATCGCGATCGTTCCCAGTCGACGCACTCGTGACCCGGCCGAAGTCTCGGTGGCGTGGCAGATCGACGCCTACCGGTTCGAGATCCCGGTCCTGGCGGCGCCGATGGACTCGGTGATCTCGCCCGAGGTCGCGGTCGCTTTCGGCCGGGCCGGCGGGTTGGGGGTGCTCGACCTGGAGGGTCTGTGGACCCGCTACGACGATCCCGCCCCCCTGCTCGACGAGGTCGCCGCTTTGTCGGCTCGCGAGGCGACCCGGAGGCTGCAGGAGATCTACGCTGAGCCCATCAAGCCCGAGCTGATGGTCGCTCGGATCAAGCAGATCCGTGACTCGGGCGTCACCGTTGCAGGCGCGCTCTCGCCTCAGCTCACGAAGGAGCACGCGAAGTCGGTGATCGAGGCCGGCGTCGACCTGTTCGTGATTCGTGGAACCACCGTGTCCGCGGAGCATGTCTCCGGCCAGGCCGAGCCGCTCAACCTGAAGCAGTTCATCTACGACCTCGACGTCCCTGTGATCGTGGGCGGCTGCGCGACGTACCAGGCAGCGCTGCACCTGATGCGTACCGGTGCTGCGGGGGTGCTGGTGGGATTCGGCGGGGGAGCGGCCCACACCACACGAACCGTGCTCGGCGTCGCCGTGCCGATGGCCACGGCGGTGGCCGACGTGGCCTCGGCCCGACGGGACTATCTCGACGAGTCCGGCGGCCGTTACGTGCACGTGATCGCAGACGGGTCGATCGGCCGAAGTGGCGACATCGCCAAGGCGGTGGCGTGCGGCGCCGACGCGGTGATGATCGGGTCTCCGCTGGCGCGTGCGAGCGAGGCGCCAGGTCGTGGTTTCCACTGGGGCGCCGAGGCCCGTCACCAGAGCCTGCCTCGCGGGGAGCGGGTCGAGATCGGCTCGGTCGGGACCCTGCAGCAGATCCTCCACGGCCCGTCTCTCGTCTCCGACGGGACGATGAACATGATCGGCGCGCTCAAGCGCTCCATGGCCACCACTGGCTACACCGAGCTCAAAGAGTTCCAGCGGGTCGAGGTCGTCGTCCAGTGAAGGGTCACTCGTGGACCCGCTGAGGGTTGCCGCCGTGCAAGGTTCGTCGGTGGCCGGCGACGTCGGGGCCAATGTTGAGGCGGCCGCACGCTGGGTGGCCGCGGCGGCGGCGCAGGGCGCGCGTGTCGTGGTGCTGCCGGAGCTGTTCATCCCCGGCTACGACCCCGAGACCTTGCGACGGTCACCCGACGCCTGTGACGTCGCCCCCGAAGACCCGCGGCTCGACGGGCTCCGGTCGGCGACAGCTTCGGCTGGAGTGCTGGCCCTGGTCGGTGCCTCGGTGCGACGGCCAGACGGAAGCCGGACCTTGTCGATGCTGGCCGCCACCTCCGCTGGAGACGTCGAGGTCGTCTACTCCAAGCAGCACCTGTGGGACGCTGAGCGGTCGATCTTCGAGCCCGGGCACGAGGGCGGCTCCCTGCTGTTCGGCGACTGGAACCTCGGGCTCGGCATCTGCTACGACGGCTGTTTCCCCGAGCATGCGCGCTCGGCGGCCGATGCTGGGGCGCTCGCGTACGTCTGCCCGTCGGCGTACGTCATGGGCAGTGAGCACCGCCGCGACCTCTACTACGCGGCCCGTGCCATCGACAACGCGATCTACGTTGTCTTCTCCGGCATGGTCGGGCGCTGTGGCGGGCTCGAGTTCTCCGGTGGGACCGCGATCTACGACCCGCAGGGGCGCCCCGTTGCTCGGGTCGACGCCGGCGAGGGTATCGCGCTTGCCGACCTCGTCCCGGCCGAGATCGACGAGGCGCGGCGCATCAATCCCTACGACCGCGACCGTCCGGCCAGCCTCGGTGGCCGGCACCTCAAAACTGTCGGCTGAACCGGGATCCGCCGCACAACGAACAGGTGGGGGTGGGTCGGTACGCAAGCGCAGGGCCTGGTGCGCCGGTGGTCTCGTCTGTCCCCAGCCGACGCTTGCGTCGCCGCCTCGGGCGTCAGGATAGGTTCGCGGGGTGACGAACGAACCGAGCCGGGCCGACGTCGAGCAGCTGGACCTCGACGACCGGCTGGCGCCGTACCGGGCCCGGTTCGTCATCGACGACGACACGCTCGTCTACCTCGACGGCAACTCCCTCGGCCGACTGCCGAAGGCCGCCATGGCTCGCGTGGAGCAGGTGCTGGACCGGGAGTGGGGTGCCGGGCTGATCCGCTCCTGGGACGAGTCTTGGATCGACCTGCCGTCGCGCATCGGTGACCTGATCGGCACCGGGCTGCTCGGCGCAGAGC
>JBOHDU010000545.1:0-1738 GCA_050700615.1 Nocardioidaceae bacterium | reverse complement strand
CCATCGATGAGCGCGGTGGCGACCTCGACGTCGTCACTGCTAGCGGCCCAGTGCAGAGACGTTTCGGAGCCTGGCTCGGTATCTCGGAAGTTGGGGTCAGCGCCCGCCGCAATCAACAGCTCAACGATCTCGGTGCCGTTGGGAAAATAGCCGGGCCAGTCCGCGACGACGTGTAGGGCGGTGCGGGTCTTGAACCGGCCTCCGAGGGGCCCCGTCACGAGCTCGGGCGCGCCGGCGACGACGCGTTGGCCCGCAGCGACGTCGCCGGAGTGGATGGCGGCAACAAGCTCGGCCGCCCTGTCAGGGCCGGGCGCGTTCACCCTGGGCCTTTCGGGTTTGAGCCGATGCTCGGGTCATGGCGGCGGGGCCCCCCCCGAGACCGGGCGTGTTCGGGCGCCGGCCGGTGGCTACGAGCACCGGATCGGCCCGTCGACGCCACGGACGCCCCATGTGCGAGGAGCGAACACTCCGTCGCTGGGCCGCTCACCTCGATGCTGGTCGACGTCGCCACCGCTCAACCCTGACCCTTGAACAGATCCGAGTAGCGACGCAGATACAGCGGCCATCCCCGACCCCCGTCCACGCCTTCTCGGACGCTTTCCCACCCTGGCCCGTGCCGGTCCAGGTGGCGGTGCTCGAGCTCCACCCTCGTCCGCGTCGGTGACTCGGCGGTGAAGCGGACCTCGACCTCGCTGGTCCTGCCCGGATCGGTTTCGACCTGCCAGGAGGGGCTGATGTCCCAACTGATCACGACTCGATGAGGCGGTTCGCAGGCCAAGACACGTGCCCAGCGGCACACGCTGCCGTCGACCCCACGGTCGAACACCTCGCCACCCTCTCGCGTCTCGAACACCGTCTCGGAGATTTCCACCCCGAGCATGTTGTGCTCGGGAGGCTTGAACCGGCCGAAGTCCTCGGTGAAGGTCTGGAACGCCCGCTCGACGGGCGTCTCCACCACGATGGAGTGGCGGACGGTCGTCGTCTCCTGTTGGTTCATTGGTCCTCCTGTGTTCTCTGTTCGACGTTGGCTTTGAAAGCCTCCAAGGCCCTACTCCAGAACCGGTCGAGCTGGTCGCGCACGGCGGCCAGTCCGTCGGGGTCGACGCGGTAGATGCGGCGGTTGCCCACTGCGCGGTCGATGACCAGACCGGCGTCCTTGAGCACGCGCAGATGCTGCGAGACCGCCGGGCGGCTCACCGGGAGCTCCTTGGCCAGTTCGACCACCGCCCGAGGTCGTTCCGTCAGTTTTTCCAGGATCGTCAGACGGGTCGCATCACCCAAGGCCAACAAGGCCGCAGATTGGTAAGCTGGCACCGACCGTTAGTCTACACTTACCGACCCCCCGGACGCAATCGGGTGACTTCAGACTGCCGTGGTAACACTGGGATCTAGGATTGCGAGATCCACAAGGCGTCCGGGCAACGTGCAGGTGGGCCGGCTGCACGTCGGCGGTGGTCGACCAGAGGGCGAGTCTCGCGGGCTACGGCACGGCCAGCGAATAGCAGCGCGACCCCGTTGGCGACGATGAAGATAGCTAGATGGCAGGACGGCGCAATAGCAGAGGAGTACATCTGGTCGTAAGTCGGTCTAAACACGGCTACATGAGCGTGCTTAGCATGCCGGACCCAGCTCGCGCTGAGAGAGCGGCTACCCAGTGAGCGGTCCGGTAACCGCCGCCGACCTCGACGCCGAGCCGGCCCGCTCGGCGCCTGCCGTCGGCGCGGTGGAGGTGGCCGAC
>JBOHDU010000544.1:0-3177 GCA_050700615.1 Nocardioidaceae bacterium | reverse complement strand
GGGTACTCGTGTCGCTGAAACGGAGATGGCGCCGAGGGCCGAAACATGTATGATGTGTGACCAATAATGATCGGAGGTACGAGTTGGCGGAGTTGCTGACCAATCTGGATGCGGATCTCGCTGCCTTCTTTGAGCGGATGGTCCTCATACGAAGGTTCGAAGAGCGTGCGGCCCAGCTACGGGCTGCAGGAATCGTCCCGGGGTTCTTGCATCCCTCTATCGGCCAGGAGGCCGTCGCGGTCGGGGTATGTGCGGCCTTGGGACCCGACGACGTCATCACCTCCACGCATCGCGGGCATGGCCACATGCTCGCCCGGGGTGCCGATCCAGGTCGCATGTTCGCAGAGTTGTTCGCCAGAAGCGACGGCTACAACCGGGGCAAGGGGGGCTCCCTCCACATGATCGACCGAGGTCTCGGGTTCCTCGGGGCGAACGGCATAGTCGGCGCGGGCATCCCGCTCGCGACGGGTGCAGCCCTGCAGTTGAAGCGCCGGGGGAGCGGTTCGGTCGCAGTGTCGTTCTTCGGGGATGGGGCAAGCAACGAAGGGGCTTTCCACGAGAGCCTCAACCTGGCTTCGCTTTGGAAGCTTCCGGTCCTCTATGTCTGCGAGAACAACCTGTACGGTGAGTTCACGCGCCAAGACCAGCACCAGACCATCAAGGACGTCGCGGACCGGGCGGCCGCGTACTGCATGCCAGGAGTGGTCGCTGACGGCAACGACGTCATGTCGATGCTCTGGGTCACCCGGGACGCGGTCGAACGGGCGCGCAGGGGGGACGGCCCGACGCTGATCGAGGCCAAAACCTACAGGCATCGGGGTCACTTCGAGGGCGACATGGCTCGCTATCGTCCCAAGGAGGAGGTCGACCACTGGATGGCCCGCGACCCCATAGCCGCATCGGAGAGGCTGTTGCGGGAGCAATCCGGCCTCGACGCCGCCGCCGTAGACGGGCTGCGCGCCCGGGTGGAGGCCCGCCTCGACGAGGCGATCGAGTGGGCCAAACAACGCCACCATCCCGAACCGGAAGATGCGCTGGAGGACGTGTACGCCGACTCGCTCTCTGGATCGGCGCTCCGATGACACGGTTCACTTATGCGGACGCCATCCGCCAAGCCCTGGCCGAGGAGATGGAACGCGACGAGGACGTCTTCGTGATCGGGGAGGATGTGGGACCCGCCGGCGGGGTGTTCGGGGTGACCAAAGGCTTGTGGGATCGGTTCGGTCCCGGTCGGGTGTGGGACACGCCAATCTCGGAGGAGGCTGTCGTCGGTGCCGCCGTCGGGGCCGCTCTGGTGGGTGGACGCCCGGTCGTCGAAGTGATGTTCGGCGACTTCGTGACCCTCGCCATGGACATGATCGTCAACCAGGCGGCGAAGACCCACTACATGACCGGCGGGGCCTTGTCGGTGCCGCTGGTCGTGCGGATGGTCACCGGCACGGCTGGCGCGACGGCAGCCCAGCATTCACAAAGCCTGGAGTCGTGGTTCGTCCACGTGCCCGGCCTGAAGGTCGTAGCACCTTCTACGCCTGTTGACGCCAAAGGACTGCTGAAGTCTTCGATCAGAGACCCTGATCCTGTGATCTTCTTCGAGCACAAGCTGCTCTACGGCGGGCGCGGCGGAGAGTCCGGCGACTCGGTGGAGGTCGAGCCGATCCCGCTGGGGATAGGAAGGGTCCATCGCGAAGGCGACGACGTGACGATCGTGTCATACCTGAAGACGTTGGAGCACTGTCTGACAGCCGCCGAGGTTCTCGCCGAGGAGGGTATTCACTGCGAGGTTTTCGATCCCCGCACCCTCGTGCCGTTCGACCGTGAGGGCCTGCGGCGCTCGGTCGCCAAGACCGGCCGCCTCATCATCGCCCACGAGGCTCCCACTCGCGGTGGAGTCGGTGCCGAGATCGCGGCCACGGCTGCCGAGGACTGCTTCGACCTGCTACGCGCCCCGGTGGTACGGGTGGGAGGGCGCAACACTCCCGTGCCGTACGCCCCCGAACTGGAAGGCTACGTCT
Organism: Nocardioidaceae bacterium; assembly: GCA_050700615.1. Lineage (GTDB taxonomy): Bacteria > Actinomycetota > Actinomycetes > Propionibacteriales > Nocardioidaceae > JBOHDU01. The sequence goes on along the minus strand of JBOHDU010000544.1, from coordinate 1,165 downwards.
TGCCCGGCCCCGAGCGCATAGCTGCCGCTGTTCGCGTCCTTGTCGGATCCCGCTCCACGACCGTCTCCGCCGGCCGAGGGTAGGAATGGCCACGGCCTACCCACTTCCCAAATGGGGCCTCACCATGGAAGAGGGCACGATAGTCGAGTGGAACGTCACGGCCGGCCAGCCAGTACGTGAGGGCGACGTCTTGGCGTTGGTGACCACCGACAAGATCGAGATGGAGTTCGAGTCGCCGGTCTCCGGCGTGGTCGCCGCGTTGCTCGTGGAGCCAGACGCGACCGTTCCGGTCGGTCACGACATCATCGTCATCGCCGACGACGAGCCCGACTATCAGCGATATCGTGATGCCTGACGCGACAGTGAGCCTGTTCCGGCCGATCGGGTCGCGGACGCGGATTGGAGGTCGCTTGCATGACTGAGGCCGCGGGCTCACCACCGCCGTTCCGTGCGATCAAGAGGGTGAGCCCAACCCAGGAGGTGCGCGAACAGCTCTTGGCTGCCATCGAGAGCGGCGAGTACCAGCCGGGGTCGCTGTTGCCGTCCGAACGGCTGCTGTGCGAGTCGTTCGGGGTGAGCAGGGTGAGTGTTCGCGAGGCGATAGCCGGCCTCGAGGCGATGGGGTTGGTGACCGTCCAGCACGGGCGTGGAGCTTTTGTTCGCGAGAGCGTCAACGACCAGTACGCAGGCCCCTTCGGGGCGTACCTGGAGCAGAACCGCGCCCAGCTGATCGAGCTCCTCGGAGTTCGCGGCGCTCTCGACGAGCTGGCCGCAGAGGAGGCTTCGCTGCACGGGACCTCCGACGGGTTGACGGACCTGACGTCGGCTTTGGCCGCGTTCAGCCATGCCGTTCGCTTAGGCAAGCGCGATTTCGGTGAGTTGGCCCAACTCGACGTCGCGTTCCACCTGGCTATCGCGCGCGCCGCGGGCGGCCAGCTGCTCCCACGGCTGCTCGACGATCTCAACGAGATCCTCGACGAGTCCCGCCGGATGACATTGTCGGTGCGCGGCCAGTTGGATCGGTCGGTCAAGCAGCATCAGGTCATCGCCGATGCCATCTTTGCCGGCGACGTCAAGCGAGCTCGACGCGCTGCGAACCTGCACACCAAGGCCATCCGCGAATGGGTGCGGGACCTCGACAAGCGCACCGCTGCCACCTCCGCAC
>JBOHDU010000543.1:0-4443 GCA_050700615.1 Nocardioidaceae bacterium | reverse complement strand
TCGTCGAGCAGAGCGGGGTCAACCGGGCCGACATCACGGGGGGCGGCCTGGCCGGGCCCATTGCCGACGATGTCATGAAAGCGGTGCTCAACCCATGACGGGCGCCACGTATCCCCGTACCCTGAGCCCGGATGAGCCAGCCGGGCGGGTCGCAGCCCGGCTAGGGCCGTCACGACTCGACCAGGCACCGCGCCATCACGACGCCGAAAGAAGGGCTGACCGATGAACATGGAGCCTCCCGACCAGGGTGGCGACGATCAGCCGACGGGTGACCCCGGATCGGTCACCACCCTCGGCGGTGGCCGTTACGAGCTGGGCAACCTGCTGGGCCGCGGCGGAATGGCCGAGGTCCGGCGTGCCCGCGATCAGCGCCTCGGGCGGATCGTGGCCATCAAGCGCCTCCGGGTCGACCTGGCGGGCGACCCGACGTTCCAAGCCCGCTTCCGGCGCGAGGCACAGTCGGCCGCGTCGCTCAACCACCCGTCGGTCGTGGCCGTCTACGACACCGGCGAAGAGCTCGACCCGGTCGGGTCGGGGATGATGCTCCCTTACATCGTGATGGAGCTGGTCGAAGGTCGTACGCTGCGTGACATCCTCCGCGAGGGTCGGAAGATACTGCCCGAGCGGGCCCTCGAGATCATCGCCTCGGTCCTCAGCGCGCTCGACTACAGCCACCGCGCCGGCATCGTGCACCGCGACATAAAGCCGGCGAATGTCATGCTGACGCCCACCGGCGACGTCAAGGTCATGGACTTCGGCATCGCCCGGGCGATCGCCGACTCCTCGGCGACCATGACGCAGACCGCCGCGGTGGTCGGTACGGCGCAGTACCTCTCGCCTGAGCAGGCCCGCGGCGAGCAGGTCGACGCACGCAGCGACCTCTACTCGACCGGTTGCCTGCTCTACGAGCTGCTGACCGGCCGGCCCCCGTTCATCGGTGACTCGCCCGTCTCCGTCGCCTACCAGCACGTCCGCGAGGAGGCACCGGCCCCGTCGACGATCGACCCACAGATCACGCCGGCAATGGACTCCATCACGCTGATGGCGCTCGCGAAGCGAGTCGACGAGCGGTACCAGAGCGCCGCAGAGATGCGAGCCGACATCGAGCGCGCCCTGGCAGGTCAGCCCGTGCTCGCCCCGCCGGTGCCTGGTGCGGCCTCACTCGAGACCGAGCACTTCCTCGCGCCCACCCCCCTCGACTCGACCAACCCGACAGCAGTGACCCAAGCGGTCGGGTCCGTCGAAGAGGAGGGGCCGCGTCGCCGTACCGGGTTATGGGTGGCCTTGGCGCTGATCCTGGCCGCGCTCGTGGTGGCGGCGCTGATCGTGCTGCCCAACCTCCTCGCCGACAAGCCGCCGGTCAAGGTGCAGGTGCCGAGCGTCGCGTCCCTGACGCTCACCCAGGCGACCCAGAAGCTCAAGGGCGCCGGCCTTGCCGTTGGCCCGGAGAAGTTCGAGAACAGCACCACGATCCCTGCCCACCACATCATCAGGCAGGGCACCTCCCCCGGCACCTTCGTCGTCAAGGGCAGCAAGGTCAGCCTGGTCGTCTCATCGGGAACGAAGAAGGCCGTCGTGAAATACGTCATCGGCGACACTCTCGCTGTCGCGGAGCAGCAGCTTCAGGCTCTCGGCTTCAAGGTCGCACCCAAGGTGGACCCGCGGCCCAACAACGCCCGCAGGGACATCGTCACCCGCACCGACCCCAACGCGGGGGTGACCCGGCCGCAGGGCAGCACGATCACGGTGTACTACTCGTCCGGCTACGTGAAGGTGCCGAGCGTCATCGGCGAGCAGCGGCCCACCGCGATCAAGAAGCTCCGGAAGGCGGGGTTCAACCCGGTAACGTCCTACCAGCCCTCCGACATCAAGAAGAACCAGGTCCTGGGCCAAGATCCCGTGGCGTTCACCATGAAGCCTCCGGGCTCCACCGTCACGATCGTCGTCTCGCTGGGCCCATCGGGCCCGACCTCGACTGGGCCATCGACCACCCCGCCCACGACCACCCCGCCCACGACGACAGCGCCCACGACGACAGCGCCGACGACCCCCGCTGCCTCGGGCTCGCCGTGAACCGCTCGCCGGGGGTCACCCGCCGCTGATCACCCGGCGGGCGGCCGGGCGAACTCGAGGTCGAGAGGGCCCCGGAAAGCCGGGACGACCAATCGCTGGCTCGACGTGAGCTGCCAGCCCAGGTCGTACGGCGGGTTCACGTACTCGCGGTAGGTCCGTACGGCCGGAGACGCGAGCAGCGCCGCGTACATCGCCTTGATGTTGCCGACCCCGACGATGCGATAGGGCGGCGAGTAGGGGACTCCCTGCAGCACCACCGTGTTTCCCACGCACTTGACCCCGGTGGTGGAGATGATGCGCTCTCCCTGCAGGCTGACGCCGTCAGCACCCCCGGCCCACAACGCGTTGACCACCGCCTGGATGTCCTGCTGGTGCACGACGAGCAGGTTGGGGTCGACCCCGGGCACGCCCTGCTGGTCCTTCGGGGAGTCATCGAGAGTCACGGTGATGCCAGGCCCGGCTAGGGCGCGCAGCCCTGCGGGCACGGCAAGCGCGCTGAACTGCCGGTGCAGCCGGGAGATCCGCTTCCCGCTCACCGCCTGGTTGAGGGCGTCGACCTGGGTCTGCAGCGCGTGTGCCTGCGCCTGAAGGGCCTGGGTCGTGCTGCGCTGCTGGCCGACGATGCCGATCAGGCTCGTATGGCGACCCCCGCGCAGGTCGGTTCCCTGCGAGTTGACCATGCTCGTGACGCCCAACAACCCGGCGACGACGCAGACGAGCGGCACCCCCACCCGCCACACGGCCGATTTGCGCGGCCCCGATGGGGTCGCGCCGGGGACGCCGCCGGTATCGGCGTTCGGGGGCGGGTTGACGCTCGGCACGAGCAACTCTCCTGCATTGGGGGCTAGTGGTCACGACCGTAAGTTGTTCGAGGATATGCCGGAGCCAAGGGTGGCTGCATCGCCACGCGGAAGGAGGGAGCCAGTTGGCGCACCTGTCGACCGGCCGACGAGGCTGCGCGGCCACGCCTGGGACCGGCAGACGGACGAAGTTTGGGTCGTGACCACTCGTGTCTGTGGCCGCACGGGTTAGGCTGGTGTCCTGCGTCGGAGGACACCAGTCCCTGAGAAGAACCCCGTCCGACAGGAGTTGACGTGCCCGAGTCTCGCTCGCGCAAGAAGGCCGACTACACGCCGCCCTCGGCCAAGAAGCCGGTGCGCGTCGGCGGGCGCCGCTGGGTGGCGCCGGCGATGGTGGCCTGCTGGGTTGTCGGGCTGGCCTGGATCGTCGTCTACTACTTGGTCCCCGACCTGAAGTACCTGCGTGACATCGGCCAGTGGAACCTCGGCATCGGCATGGCCTTCATCGCGATCGGGTTCGTCTTCTCCACCAAGTGGGAGTAGCCCGACAGAGTTACATCCGTGTAGTTCTCCACAGTGGTTGTCCCCAGTGTGGACAAGTCCCCGACGGATGGCGCGGGGTCACCCGTTGAGCGCAGCCGTGCGTAACACCGTGGCCGCAACGGCGAGGGCAGTGAACAGCACGAGCGTCCCGACGTGGATCAGCGTGCGCCGCTCGCGTGGCGCGTAGGCGAAGGCGTAGCCGATGACCAGCCCGGCGAACAGCCCGCCGACGTGTGCCTGCCAGGCGATGTCGGGGACGGTGAACGTGATCACCAGGTTGAGGGCCAGCAGCACCAGGAGCTGTGTCACGTTCCGGTGCAGCCGCAACAGCACGACCAGCGCTGCCGCGAACAGACCGAAGATCGCCCCGGAGGCACCGAGCGAGGAACTGTTGGGTGCCGCCACCCAGTACGTCGTCACCGACCCGACGAACCCACAGACCAGATAGAGCCCGAGGTAGCGCAGTCGCCCGAGCTGGGACTCGAGGAACGAGCCGAAGATCCACAACCCCACCATGTTCAGCAGGATGTGCACGAACTGTTGGTGAAGGAACGTCGTCGTGATCAGTTCCCAGTAGTGACCCTGCGCCACGCCTTCGACCCCGTAGAACTGCTGCTGACCGGCACTGGCCTTCGGCAGCATAATCAGCTCGTTGTAGATGCGCTCGCTGACGTTCGCCAAGATCCACACGACGACGTTGATCGCGATCAGGGTGACCGTGACGATCGACGTCGAGGCCCGCGAGATCGCGCCGAACGACGTGCGCGCCTGCCGGGTCGCAACCCGGCCCTCGCGAACGCACTCGGGGCACTGGTAGCCGACCGAAGCCTGTCGCATGCAGTCGGGGCAGATCGGCCGACCACACCGCTGACACGAGATGTAGGTCTCTCGGTTCGGGTGTCGGTAGCAGTGGGGAATCGTCGACTCGTCGTACGACGATGACGATCCGCTCACGTTCTGTTGATCTCCACGGCCTCGATCACGACCGCCTCGACGGGGCGGTCTCCGCGATCGGTCGTCGTCGACC
>JBOHDU010000542.1:0-2124 GCA_050700615.1 Nocardioidaceae bacterium | reverse complement strand
GTCCCAGGTACCGGTGACCAGGAGCACGCCAACGACGACGAGCATGCCACCTCCGACCCGCATGACCCACACCTGGTGCTTCCTGATCCACGCGACGGCGCCCATCATGCGTCGGAACGCGACCGCGGCCACGATGAAGGGCACGCCCAGGCCGAGGCAGTAGACGAACGCCAGGAAGGCACCGCGGGTCGGGTCGCCTCCTGGAGCTGACAAGGACAGAACGGCGGCGAGGGTCGGTCCGATGCAGGGAGTCCAGCCCAGCCCGAACAACACGCCGAGCAAGGGAGCGGCACCGAGACCGACTGCGGGGATCTGGTGCATCCGCACGTCGCGCTGGAGCCACGGCACGATGCCGGCGAAGACCAGCCCCAGCACGATCGTCAGCACACCGAGGACCCTCGTGAACTGGTGCTGGTAAGCGATCAGGTAGTAACCGATCTGGCCGAAGGCCCCGCCCACTGCGACGAACACGAAGGAGAAGCCGAGCACGAAGAGGATCGTGCCCACCAGCATCCGGCCTCGGACCCCCGAGCTGCCCTTCGCCATGATGTCGGCGCCGGACAGCCCCGTGACGTAGGACAGGTAGCCGGGAAGCAACGGCAGCACGCAGGGGGAGAAGAACGACACCAGCCCCGCAATCAGAGCCACCGGAATGGCAAGCAGCATGGACCCCGACAGCGCGGTGTTGGAGAACCACGAGGCGATCGATGCGGCTGGGAGAGGGATCATCGCGGCGGTCGGTCAGGTTCCTGCTCTGATGTCATGCACCACGTCGACCAGCGTGATGGCCGTGGTTGGCCCGTAGATCGTGGCGGCGATCCGGCCGGAGGCGTCGACGATCAGCGTCGTGGGCAGTGCGTTGACGTGCACCAACCCGTAGAGCTGCATGATCGTGCTCCCGTCGTCGTCACGGATGCTCGGGTAGGGGATGTGCTCGGCCCGGACGAAGGCAGCGGCGTTGGCCGAGTCGTCCCGCATGTCGATACCGACGAAGTCGACGGTTTTGAGCCGGTGGGCGGCCAGGACCAGATCAGGCGCCTCGGATCGACAGGGTCCGCACCACGAACCCCAGACGTTGATGACGGTGACCTTGCCGGTGTGCGCGCTGATGCTGACGCGGCCGCCACCCACGCCAGGACCAGAGATCGTGGGCACCGGCTTGCGGTTGCCCGGCGAGATGATCGTGATCGACCCGTCTCCAGCGACATAGCCCTTGTTTCCGGTCGCACTCGCCCCCGACGTGGAGCAGGACGCCAGGCCGGCCACCAGCAGGCCCGCGGCAGCGGTGGCGACGAGACGACGACAGAGGCAGGTGCTCAACAGCTCAGGCTCCAGCTTCGGGCTTCTTGCCGGTGCGGACCGGCACCAGGTCTCGCGCCGGCTCGGAGTAGGTGACCGAGACGATCCGGTCGCCGTGATAGGCGAACGACGTCAGGCTGGCCAGGCCGCATTGCCGACGGCGGGGGTCATGGAAGAGGCGGCGGCCCTCGACGTACGAGCGCACGGTCCAGATCGGCAGCTGGTGCGACACGATCAGCGCCTCATGCCCCGCAGCCACGGCGCGGGCGTCGTACGCCGCTGCCAGCATGCGGACCACGACGTCCTTGTACGGCTCACCCCACGAGGGCTGCAACGGGTTGTAGAGGTAGCGCCACGAGGAGGGCTTGCGCAAAGCGCCGTCGCCGACGCCGAACTTCATCCCCTCGAACTTGTTGCTCGCCTCGATGACCCGCGGGTCGACCTCGATCTCGAGTCCGAGCGCTTCAGCCGAAGGGCGAGCCGTCTCCAAGGCCCGCTCGAGCGGGGAGGAAACAAGGTAGGTGATGTCGCGGCCCGAAAGGCTCTTGGCGATCCGCTCGGCCATCTGAAAGCCGAGCTCGGACAGATGGAACCCGGGCAGCCGGCCGTACAGGATCCCGTCGGGGTTGGCCACCTCACCGTGCCGGAGCAGGTGCACGACCGTGCTGACGTCGGCCTCGGGCAGGCTCATCGAGCACCGTCTGGACGTGCGGCAGCGGCGGCTCGGGCGGCCGTCGGCAGCGCCGCGGCAATTCTGTCGATCGCCCGGTCGTCGTGTGCCGCGCTCACGAACCAGACCTCGAACGCACTCGGGGGCAGGTGGAC